>CANKWR010000031.1 GCA_947487525.1 Bacteroidota bacterium | reverse complement strand
TCCTGTGATGTTAAAATTACATGGCAATATATTACCTGAGAATGTGCCTGCCAATGAGTTTATGAATTTAGAAGGCGACAAAATGAGTACTTCACGCGGTTGGAGTATTGAAATGGATGATTATATTAACAAATGGATTAAGAAAGAAAATGGGGGAGAATCATTGGCGGATTGTTTACGTTTTTATTTGAATTCTATTTCACCAGAGTCAAAGGATAGTGAATTTACTTGGAAAGGTTTTCAAGATGCAGTGAACGGAGAGTTGGTAAGCATCTTTGCCAACTTTATAAACAGAACCTGGGTGTTAATGCACAAGCTTACCAACGGAAAAGTGCCAAAGATTCATGTTGAATATTTAGATGAGGATGACAATGCATTGTTATTATCCGTGAAAGAAACCAAGGAAAAAGTAACTTCCTTATTAGAACAATATAAATTTAGAGATGCACAATTTGAAGTGATTAATTTAGCACGTTTGGGCAACCAATACATGCAAAAAAAAGAGCCTTGGATTTTAGCAAAAAATATAGATACCGATCCTACTGCTCAGGCTAAGATTGACAACTGTATGCATGGCTGTTTGCAGCTTTCAGCGAACCTAGCTATTTTAATTAATCCATTCCTTCCATTTACAGCAAAGAAAATGTGTCACTTAATGAAAGTGGTAGATAAAATGCTAGAGTGGGAAAATGCAGGCAAATTTGATTTATTAAAAGTAGGTTATAGCTTACGTGCCCCTGAATTATTATTTAGAAAAATTGAGGACGAAGAAATCGCTGCCGAACTAGCTCAATTAAAAGCCAATGCGGAAGCTAAAAAAACGAAAATGGAAACAAGCAATACCAACCCAACAAATAGTGCCGTTGCGACAGTAGGCAAGAATGAAAATGGAATTACGCCATTGAAGCCTGAAATTGTTTTTGACGATTTTGGCAAGATTGATTTGCGTGTAGGTACCATTGTAGAAGCCAAGAAAGTAGAGAAGGCAGATAAACTGTTAGAATTATTAGTAGATCTTGGTTTTGAAAAAAGAACCATCTTATCAGGCATCGCAATGCACTTTAATCCAGAAGATATTGTAGGCAAGCAAGTGACTATTGTGGCCAATTTAGTGCCACGCAAAATGCGCGGTATTGAAAGCAAGGGTATGATATTAATGGCCGAGGATGCAGAAGGTAAATTATACTTTGTAAGCCCTAGCGAAGCGATTGCTGCAGGAAGCAGCATTGCTTAAATAAAAGTTTAGGAATTTGAAAATATGCAATTTCGTAGCGCACTTTCGAGCATTGCGCAGAGTGCGCCTAGAATTTGATATATTTTCAAATAAAACTTTATATAACAAATCAAAAGCCCCTCCAATTGGAAGGGCTTTTGTTATTCAAGCAAGCAATCGAAAATTTACATTCCTACATTGAGAAAAAGAATCTTAAGAATAGCTAATACACTCTTTTAACTCCTTTTCGGTATAAGCTAAACCGTGTTGTTTTAACACTTCATCAGGCACCCCATTCCATTGGTTAGGCTGGTTACCCATATAGCCTAAATCCTTCACCCCAATTTCCGAAGTATAAAATCCAGTAGTTACCAAGTCACGCATTTTATTAAAGAAGCTTACGCCCTGTGCTACTTCAGGTTTTGCTTTTTTAGGATACGCAATTTCATCAACGATACCTATTTGTTGCTCACGCGTGCAGCCCACAAATGATTTTCCATGCTTATTAAAACTGTGTAAGTCTAACCATCTCAAGCCACCTCTTACAGGTACTTGGTGCTCAGGCATATCTTTCACAATAAACTCAATAAATTCAGGCACTTTTGCCTCTGAGGCCGAACCACTGGTGGCATCCTTAGGCATAATGATGTCTCCTAATACAGTGATAGTGGCCATTTCATGCTCATCAAAGTATTTAGGTTGCGCATTCACTTTTACCAAATAATCTTTTTCTTCCTGCATACGATCATCATCGTTTGCCACCGCAACAGTTGTACTTGCACTTTTACAAGCTTCTAAAAATACACTTGCAGAAACTGCACCGAAAAACATGGTTCTAATTGAATTCCGTCTGTCCATAAATTATAAATTTTGTTAGTCGTTTATCCCTTGCTTTTTTAAAATTTAAGCAAGTGCTAAACTTGTTTTTTTATTTTTAAAACAAAATTATAAATTTTGTTTGTCGTTTATCCCTTGCTTTTTTAAAATTTAAGCAAGTGCTAAACTTGTTTTATGATTTTAAAACAAAATTATAAATTTTGTTTTTGTAACTGATCCAATATATATTCTGAAGTTCTCATGGACAACGCCAAGATAGTCCAAGTAATATTTTTATCCGCTTGTGAAGTAAATACCGATCCGTCCACACAAAATAAGTTTTTACAATCATGTGCTTGACCCCAAGCATTCAAGGCAGCTGTTTTTTTATCAGCCCCCATTCTTACGGTGCCGGCTTCATGAATGATATTTCCTGGATTGGATAAGCCATATTTATTGCTGGCATCATCTTGATCACCCCAGGTAATAACGGCTCCCATTTCGTGCATAATTTCACGGAAGGTTTCCTTCATGTGTTTTGCTTGCTTGATTTCATATTCTGAATTATTACAATCAAATTTCAACACTGGAATGCCATATTTATCTACCACTTCGGGATCTATACTACAATGGTTTTTGAAATTAGGTACTGCTTCACCACGACCGCCCATTCCTACGCTCGCACCGTAAAAGAAACGAACATCTTCTTTTAAGGAAGAACCATAACCACCTTCATCCTTGGTTTTACCATTCACTTGGAATTTGCCATTCAATCCTTGCATACCCATACCAAAGCCATAACTAGGTTGGCTCATGCCTCCCCAATATTCAATATGGTATCCACGCGGGAAATCTAATTTTTTATTATCCAACCACCATGGCGTATAAACGTGCATACCTCCCACACCGTCTTCGTTGTAACGTTTACGGCCCATTAGGTTTGGTATCACGCCACCCAAAGCAGCACCAGTAGAATCGTGTAAATAGTGTCCAACTACGCCACTACTATTTGCTAAACCATTGGGGTGTTTTTGTGATTTTGAATTCAGTAATAAACGCGCTGTTTCACAAGTACTTGCCCCCAGTATAACCACTTTTGCATTTACTTGGTATTCTTGTTTATCGGATTTATTTACATAAGAAATACCTACTGCTTTTCCTTCCTTGTCTGTTAATACTTCCCTTGCCATGGCACCTGTAATTAAATCCACATTGCCCGTTAATACCGCTGGGCGAACTAATACAGAGGAAGAAGAAAAGTCGCCATATACTTTACAAGAACGATTACATTGGCCGCAATAAAAACAAGCGCCTCGCTCCTCGTTAATTTTTTTAGTTAAAATAGATAAACGAGAAGGGATCACTGGAATATTAATACCTGTTGCTGCTTTCTTAAACATCAATTCATGCAAACGTGGTTTTGGTGGCGGCAAGAAAATACCATCCGGATCATTTTCTAGCCCTTCATTGGTTCCGTATACCCCAATTAATTTATCAATTTTATCGTAATAGGGTTTTACATCCTCATAACCAATTGGCCAATCATCCCCTAACCCGTCAATACTATGTCTTTTAAAATCCTTAGGGCCGAAACGCAATGAAATACGCCCCCAGTGATTGGTACGACCACCTACCATTCTTGCTCTCCACCAATCAAAATGATCGGACCCTTTTGTTTGTGTATAAGGCTCTCCCTCTATTTCCCAACCCCAGTAGCAACCATCAAATTCGCCGAAAGGACGAAATTTTGAACTGGCTCCACGTCGTGGTGAGTCCCAAGGATTTTTTAACTGTGATGAATTCTTTGCAGGATCATAATCAGGACCCGCCTCCAATAAGCATACTTTCAATCCCGCTTTGGCTAACACATAAGCTGCCATTCCTCCGCCCGCACCGGATCCCACAATTACCGTATCGTATTTTTTAGGCGCTACTTTTACTTGAAAATCTGACATAGTGCAATCTTTTATTCTAATGAAATTTGAACTATGAATTTACTGAATTTTATGAATGGCTGATTATATTTTACAGGAATGTTTTAACCAAAAAAAACCCACCCGTTGATGGGGTGGGTTTTAAAATCTAAAGAGGTTATAATTTGAGGCCCTAACTTTCAAAGAAAGGGCCGATAAATTTAACTACATCCCATAGAAGTTCCACAGTTCAAACATTTGTAACAAGTACCGCTACGGATAGTGATATGTCCACAAGTGCTACATGCTGGAGCGTCGCTTTGCATGCTCTTTGCCGCTGCTGTGATATTGTCCATGCCGCCACCTTCGCTTACTGCTGCGGCTACATTTGCTTTCGCTGCAGGCGCTGGCGTAGCTGCAGGCGCTGTTACACGGATGCTGCTTAATTCAGGTTTACCTACCAATGTAATATCACCTGCTTCACCTAAGTTCTCCACGGTTGGCTTGTCTAATACATGTACTAAATCGGTTCTGCCTAAATATTCATAAGCTAAGGCACGGAAGATAAAGTCCACAATAGATGTGGTTGTTTTAATATTTGGATGATCCACCATACCTGATGGTTCAAATTTCGTAAACACAAATTTATCAACGAACTCTTCCAGTGGCACACCATATTGTAAACCAACTGAGATAGAAATGGCGAAGCAGTTCATTAAGCTACGAAGGGTAGAACCTTCTTTCGCTAAGTCAATGAATAATTCTCCTACTGTTCCGTCATTGTATTCTCCAGTTCTTAAGAACAGTACTTGACCACCAATTCTTGCTTTTTGTGTAAAGCCACGACGCTTAGCTGGTAAGGATTTGCGCTCCACAATGCGAGACAATTGACGCTTTAAAACCGTATCTGTTGAAGTAGTCATTCTCTTTTGTACTTCTTCTAATAATTCATCCACTGTCAAGTTGCTTAAGTCTACCATTTGAGAAGCTTCATTTACTACTTCTCCTGCATCAGATGCATTCGCATCTTCTTCCCTTTTCTTTTTCTTATCAGACTTAGTAGATAATGGTTGGCTTAATTTAGATCCATCACGATAAATCGCATTCGCTTTTAAACCTAGGGTCCAACTCATTAAATAAGAATCTGCAATTTCTTCAACAGTCGCTTCGTTTGGAAGGTTAATGGTTTTAGAAATCGCACCCGATAAGAAAGGTTGACATGCTGCCATCATTCTAATGTGACCATGTGCGTGAATATATCTTTCTCCTTTTTTACCATTTTTATTTGCACAATCAAATATGGACAAATGCTCATCCTTCAAGGCTGGAGCACCTTCTACGGTCATAGTGCCGCAAACATAATCGTTGGCTGCATCTATTTGATCTTCGCTAAATCCTAAAGCTTCTAATAAATTAAAGCTCCAGTCTGCAAATACTTCTTCTTTGAAACCTAATCTTGTTAAACAAGCATCACCCAATGTGAAACGGTTAAAAATGAATCCAATTTCAAATGCAGATTTTGCAGCACCATTTAATTTATCAATTTCTTCTTGCGTAAATCCTTTCGCTAATAAGGAAGTGTTATTAATATGCGGCGCCCCTTCAAAACTTGCATGACCTACTGCGAAGTTTACAATGGCATCATTTTGTTTTTGTGTATATCCTAAATTCTTTAAAGCTTGAGGAACAGATTGGTTAATGATTTTGAAATAACCACCGCCTGATAATTTTTTAAATTTCACTAAAGCGAAATCTGGTTCTACTCCTGTTGTATCGCAATCCATTACTAAACCAATGGTTCCAGTTGGAGCAATTACCGTTGTTTGAGCGTTTCTGTAACCATATTGCTCACCTAGCTTAACTGCATCATCCCAAGCCTTTGTTGCTGCTTTTAATAAATAGTCAGGCGTGAATTGTGCTTTAATTCCTTGAGGCTTAATTTCAATACCTACATAAGCATCTTCTGCATCATAAGCTGCAGCACGGTGGTTACGCATAACACGTAACATATCTTCTTTATTTTCTTCATATCTATCAAAAGCACCTAAGAAGGATGCTAGTTCAGCAGATGTTTTATAAGCTACCCCCGTCATGATTGCAGTGATTGATCCTGCAATACCTCGTGCTTCCTCACTATCATAAGCAATACCACTAACCATTAACATAGAACCTAAGTTGGCAAAACCTAAACCAGTAGTTCTGTAGTCATAAGATAATTGTGCTACTTCTTTGGAAGGGAACTGCGCCATTAAAATAGATACTTCTAATACAGTGGCCCATAGTCTTGTCGTATACTCAAAACCAGTTACATCAAAACTATTGTCAGACTCATTGAAGAATTTTCTTAAGTTAATTGAAGCCAGGTTACAAGCAGTGTTGTCTAAGAACATGTATTCAGAGCATGGGTTAGATGCATTAATGCGTCCACCCTTTGGACAAGTATGCCACTCATTAATGGTAGTATCATATTGTGTACCTGGATCCGCACAGCGCCATGCAGCATTGGCGATTTGATCCCACACTTCTCTTGCTGGAATGGATTGCATCACACGGCCATCTGTTCTTGCCTTTAGTTCCCAGTTGCCATTTTCAGACAATGCTTTAAAGAAGCTATTGGGAATACGCACCGAGTTGTTTGAGTTTTGTCCGGATACTGTTGCATACGCTTCTCCTTCATATCCATTATCATAACCAGCCGCAATTAATGCAGCTACTTTATCTTCTTCCTTTACTTTCCAGTTAATAAAATCCATTACTTCTGGATGATCTAAATCCAAACAAACCATTTTAGCAGCACGACGTGTAGTACCACCCGATTTGATTGCACCTGCAGCGCGGTCACCAATTTTCAAGAAGCTCATTAAACCACTTGAAGAACCACCACCAGATAATTTTTCGTTCGCTCCTCTAATTTGAGAGAAGTTGGTTCCTACTCCAGAACCATATTTAAAAATTCTTGCTTCTCTTGTCCACAAATCCATAATACCCCCCTCATTCACTAAATCATCACTTACGCTTAAGATAAAACATGCATGTGGCTGAGGACGTTCGTAAGCACTTGTTGATCTTTTTAATTTTTTATCTGTTGGATCAACATAATAGTGACCTTGGGCGCCTCCAGTGATACCATAACTTTCATGTAACCCTGTATTAAACCATTGTGGCGAGTTAGGCACACAGGCTTGATTTAATATACTATATACTAATTCTTCATAAAATACTTGCGCATCATTGGCAGTAGCGAAATAACCATAACGCTCTCCCCATACTCTCCAACAATTCGCCATACGATGTGCGACTTGCTTCACAGAAGTTTCTCTTCCTAGAGAACCATCGGTTTGAGGTACGCCTGCTTTTCTAAAATATTTTTGCGCTAAAATGTCTGTAGCAATTTGGCTCCATTGTTTTGGAACTTCTACGTTTGTCATTTCAAATACTTTTTCTCCGTTTGGATTTTTAATTACGCTATCACGGTAGTCGTAATCAAATTGATCAAATGGAGAAACATTGTCTTTAGTGAAGCGGCGAGAAAATGCTAAACCTTTTTTAGCGGTTGTTTTTGTTTTTGGAGTTGCCATGGTCGTATTCTATTTTAGGATGTTGGTTATGTACCCCATTAGGTTTTTTGAAAAACCTTGATGGGTAGACGAAAATATCCTTTGCTTTTGATAATTCACCTACCGAAATATCAACAGGTGTGGAAAATTGATGTGAACAATGGGAAAGTCCATAACCCCATTGAATTCCACGATTTATCCCCAACCGATGTTAGTTTCTTAGAAAAAAAACGAGGCCGTTTTCAGAATTTTTTGTAATAAATGGGGGTCTTGTATTTCGATAGCATTAAAATTGATATTTTTGCCCTTTGAGAGACCGGATTTTATACAATAAGGAGAGATTATGAAAAACAAGATTCTTGATGCTTTATACCAACAAAAAGCGAGTGCTCGTAAGGCTTTTGCGGTTTTGATTGATCCTGATAAATTGAATGAACAAGCATTATTGGATACCATTCAATTAGCCACCACCTCCAAAGTTGACTACTTTTTTGTAGGAGGTAGCTTAGTGGTAACGGACACTTTAGACAAAGTCGTGACCACGATTAAACGTACCTGCTCCATACCCGTGGTTTTATTCCCTGGATCTCCTGATCAAATTACGCCTAATGCTGACGCCTTATTATACCTATCCCTCATTTCAGGCAGGAATCCAGAATTATTGATTGGGCAACATGTGATTAGTGCCCCTTTTGTAAGACAAAGTGGTCTTGAAATTATCCCTGTGGGGTATATGCTTGTGGATGGAGGCACTCCAACCACGGTATCTTATATTTCAAATACGAACCCAATCCCTGCTAATAAAAACGATATCGCTTCTTGCACTGCAATGGCAGGGGAGATGTTGGGATTAAAAGTAATTTATATGGATGCAGGAAGTGGAGCACAAACGGCCATTCCAACAGCCATGATTCAACAGGTGGCCAAGTATATTCAAATCCCGCTTATTATAGGCGGCGGTATTACAACCGCAGCAAAAGCTAAAGAAAACTGTTTGGCAGGTGCTGATATAATAGTGGTAGGCAATGCAGTTGAAAAGGATCCTGCATTAATCATTGAGATTGCTGCAGCAATCCACAGTTTAAATAAATAGTGCTTTTTGTTAGAAACTCATCATTTCCTTGAACTTCACCGTTTGTCGACGGCTAATTTCAATTTTTTCGCCTCCTTTTAATTCTACCAACAATCCTCCGTTAAAGTAAGGTTCAATTTTCTCTATCCAATGTAAGTTGATGATATGCTTGCGATTGGCCCTGAAAAATACCCGTTCATCCAAGCGGTCCTCTAAAGCATTCAATGACTTTAAGATAAGGGGTTTATAGGTTGAAAAATACACTTTTGCATAATTACCCACACTCTCAAATAACCTAATTTCAGCCAGTTTCACAAACCAACACTTTTCTCCGTCTTTTACAAACACCTGATCCGCCTCGGTCAATGGTCCACGGCTCGTGCCTAATAAACTTGCTTGCTCTAATTGAATCTCTGTTTGTAATTTTTGTATCGCATCGGCTAAGCGTTTTGGATCAATCGGTTTTAATAAATAATCCAATGCATTTACCTCAAAAGCTTTTAAAGCAAATTCATCATAAGCAGTGGTAAAAATAACCCTGGGCGATTTTTCTAATTCCGCCAACAAATCAAATCCTGTTTTACCTGGCATTTGAATGTCTAAAAAAAGTAAATCGGGTTTGATTATATCTATTTTTTCAATCCCCTCGTCTACATTACTGGCCTCCTCCACTACTTCTATTTCCGGGTGCTGTTCCAGTAATTTTTTTAATTCAATCCTGGCTAAACGTTCGTCGTCAACAATAATCGCTTTAATAGGGTTCGTAGACATAGGATTATATTTTACTTTTGAATGGGTAACATTAATTTGGCTGTAACCTGATTAGTTGCACTTTGGAATATTTCAAAAGTAGCAGCCTCTTTGTATAAAATTTGGAGTCTTTCCTTGGTGCTTTGTAATCCAAAACCATCTTGCTCTGCATTTTGTAATTTGCCCGTATTAATTACAGTGATTACCTGTTTATCATCAATAAAATGAGCGCTAATTTTGATGGTGCAATTTCCTGGATGCTTTCCCAGTCCGTGTTTGATGGCATTTTCTACCAGCGTTTGTAGCATCATGGGCGGCATTTGATTTTGCATAGTAGCACTATCAATGTCATACTCAATGACTAACCTGTCAGCAAATCTGATATATTCCAATGCTAAATAATCCTTTACAATTGCCAATTCATTTTCAAAACTAGTCGTTTCAAATTTATCAATTTGTATACTACTTCTCAAAATATTACTGAGCTCTGTAATTGCTTGTCTAGCGCGCGGTGGGTCCTCGTCCACCAGGGCCCTAATACTATTTAATGCATTGAAAATAAAATGGGGATTTATTTGCGACTTGATGGTTTTTAATTCCAATTCCTTAATGATTGTTTCTAATCTTATTTTATCAATGGCCTCTTTGTTCGTTAACTCAATATAATGCCACAGAATGTAAATTGAAATCCAAACCAAAAAAATGGGTGTATCCAATATCACACTAAATAAAAATCTTTTGACAACCCTTGCACTATTCCAATTTGCGACAATCACATCTATAGAAAAAACAAAATGATTATTGCCTGTTTTTAAAGCATCTCTACTTGTATCAAACAATCTTAAAATTTCAATGAGGGAGCTACTCAAAACACTAAACGAAAAAGAGAAAAGCAAGGCCAATAAAAATATTTTCCACCAATTTTTTGAAGGTGTTGGGGGCCTTAGTTTATTCATAATGATCACCTTCCGCATTAGATGCGTAAATACAACCCCTAAGAACACATTCACTAATATTCTTTGAATAAAAACCAAGCTGAACTGCTTTTCCAAGATATAGGCAAATAGCACAAAAGTAAGTGCATAACTTACCCAGCCTCCAATTTGACAAAACCAATAAATGGAACTTTGTTTTTTCATTTGACTCAAATTTACTCCATACAAGCCTTTTTCAACCATAATTACTAGATTAGTGGCAATATCTCTAGATAAATGGAAATATGCCTTTTCGTTTAAACTTTTAGTCTTTTTTTATGTTATTGACTTACATTTACAATACAATATTCGCAAGATGCATTTTGAAGCAGGCCCTTTATTGAAGACGATTAATTCTCCCGAGGACTTAAAAAAGTTTCCTAGAGAAAAGCTCCATCAGATATGTGATGAACTTAGACAATATATAATTGACGTCGTAAGCGTGCAAGGTGGTCATTTTGCCTCTAGTTTAGGAGTAGTTGAACTAAGCGTAGCCTTACATTATGTATACAATACTCCCTATGATCAATTGGTTTGGGATGTTGGACATCAGGCATACGGGCATAAAATATTAACCGGCCGTAGAGATCTATTTTCAACCAATCGAAAGTATAAAGGAATGAGTGGGTTTCCCAAAAGATCCGAAAGCCCTTACGATACTTTTGGGGTGGGCCATTCTTCCACTTCCATATCAGCGGCCCTAGGCATGTCCATGGCTGCAAAATACAAAGGTGAAAACAGAAAATCAGTGGCGATCATTGGAGACGGCTCTATGACCGCGGGAATGGCTTTTGAAGCAATGAATCACGCTGGTGTTGCCGATAGCGACATGCTTATTATATTGAACGACAACTGTATGAGCATTGACCCTAATGTGGGTGCGCTCAAGGAATACTTGACAGATATTAGTACCTCTCCGACCTATAATAAATTTAGAGATGAACTTTGGAATATCATGGGTAAAATGCCTATTGGAAAAAACTTTACCCGTGAAATGGCTTCCAAGGTGGAAGCTGGCTTAAAAGGGGTGGTTTCAAAAAGCAGTAATTTATTTGAAGCCCTACAATTAAGGTATTTTGGCCCTATTGATGGTCATAATATTACCAAGTTGGTAGACACCCTTAAAGACTTACGAGAAATTCCAGGACCCAAAATATTGCATATTGTCACTGTGAAAGGAAAAGGATACGAATTGGCGGAAAAAGACCAAACCAAATGGCATGCACCCGGTTTGTTTGATAAGTTAACAGGAGAAATAATTAAGAAAAAAGTAGAAGCTCCCACTCCCCCTAAATACCAGGATGTGTTTGGACATAGTATTGTAGAATTGGCTGAGCAAAATCCCAATATCATGGGTGTGACTCCAGCTATGCCTAGTGGATCTTCTTTGAAATTTATGATGGATGCCATGCCGCATCGTGCTTTTGATGTTGGTATTTGTGAACAGCATGCAGTTACCTTAAGTGCGGGTTTGGCTACTCAGGGAATGAAAGTGTTTTGTAATATTTACAGCTCTTTTATGCAACGCGCATACGACCAAGTAATTCATGATGTTGCTTTGCAAAAATTACCTGTTGTATTTTGTTTAGACCGTGCTGGTTTGGTAGGTGAAGACGGTCCTACACATCATGGATGTTACGATATTGCCTTTTTTAGATGTATCCCTAACATGATTATTGCTGCGCCAATGAATGAACAAGAATTGCGCAACCTAATGTATACTGCACAGCTTCCAGAAATTGAGCTGCCTTTGGTTATTCGCTATCCGCGTGGTGAAGGAGTGATGGTAGATTGGAAAAAGCCATTTGAACAACTTACCATCGGCAAGGGTAGGAAATTAAAAGAGGGAAAAGACATTGCCCTACTTACCCTTGGTCATCCAGGTAATTTTGCGCAAACAGCTATCCGCAATTTAAGAAGCGAGGGAATTGATCCAGCGCATTATGACATGCGATTTGTAAAACCTTTAGATGAAGCATTGTTGCACGAAGTATTTCAGCAATATGATAAAATAGTAACCGTGGAAGACGCGACCATCGTGGGTGGATTCGGTTCTGCTATCTTAGAATTTATGAATGAACATGGTTACCATAGTCAAATTAAAATATTAGGTATCCCCGATGCTATTGTTGAGCACGGCAGTTTAAAAGAACTGCATCATGAGTGCCATTACGATGCAGCTGCAATTGCAGATGCTGTAAAAGTCTTGCTAGCAAAGGACAATCTAGTAGAGGCTTAATAAAAATATTAGCTAAAATTTTAAGTAAAAAGAGCCGGTTATTGGCATCTAACTTTTGAATCTAATTCAAACTTGGATCAAAATCACCTTCCGCACTAGATGCAGGATTATCTTTAAAGGTTTCTAAATCGGCCTTTGTTTCCCAGGCGTCAAAAGTATCAATATGCCCTGGTTCAAGATCATCGGCTCTGCTTTCATTCCATTCGATAATGAAATTATTTCTTCCTTCTCCCACCATTAAGCGCATGTATTTTTGTTGCGATAATTCTAAAATAGATAAGAATAAAAATAAAGCGTGAACACGGTCCTCGCAAATATCAAATACCTTTTCGAAGGATACTGTTTTTTCTGTTTCAATTAGACTTAATAAATGTGTTCTACTGCCCTCCATGGTATAATTGTACCTTACTACCGTGTGAACGGGTTTGTTTTGACGATCCTGAAGTCTTGTCATTACCTTTTCGAAAGACTTCATTAATTTGAATAAAGTAACTGTTTGCAATTCGGTGCCTTCTGCAGCTTCCTCGCCCACCATGGACATTTCTTTTTGAATATTTCCACGCTTCATCATCAACATTCTCAAGGCTTCCAAGTCGGCCATTTCAACTGCCGCTTCCTTGTATTTTTTATATTCTAAAATCTTATCAATTAATTCTTGTCTTGGGTCAATTTCATTTCCTTGTGCATCCATTTCTTTTCTCGGCAATAATAACTTTGCCTTGATACGCATAAGGGTGGAAACGAATAAAATAAATTCACTGCTTAATTCAATATTCACTTTATCCTGCTGATGAATAAAATCCAAAAAGTCATTGATAATTTTAGTGATTTGGATATTATAAATATCCATCTCATCTCTTTCAATAAAAAATAACAACAGGTCAAAAGGACCCTCAAATTGGTCCACTTTAATCGAATAATTAGCATGCTGACTCATAGGCTACAAAGAAAAGCAAATTTTAGACAAAAATGGAGCATCTTTGAGCAAAATATAGTTGAATGCATAAGAACTGGATGAGTTGGTTCATTTTTGCCCTCCTTGCCCTTATTTGGGGCAGTTCCTTTATACTCATGAAGGAGGGTTTGAAAGCCTTTACACCCTATCAGGTAGCCTCATTACGCATGTTATTCGCTGGCTTTGTCCTACTGCCTTTTGCCTTTAATGCCTTGAAGCGAATTCCACGAGAAAAATTAGGATTGGTCATTTTTTCCGGGCTACTTGGAAATTTTATTCCTGCCTACCTTTTTTGTATTGCCGAAACCCAAATTGATAGTTCTTTAGCAGGTATTTTGAATTCACTTACCCCCATGTTTACCATTATTGTGGGTGTTTTGTTTTTTAAAGCGCAAACCAATATGGTAAAAATTGCTGGCATGTTGATTGGGTTTGTTGGATTAAGCTTTTTACTTGCGGTGGGGAAAAATATGAGCTTCCATAACCTGTCTTATGCTAGTCTTGTTTTGCTGGCTACCCTGTTTTACGGCATCAATGTAAATATTGTTGGCAGGTTTATGCAACAACTTGGTTCTTTAAATGTGGCTTCCATTGCTTTTGCATTTTTAATTATACCAAGCGGACTCGTATTATATTTTACAGGTTATTTTAATACGGATTTCTCGAGTCCCATTGTATTAAAATCTTTATTGGCAAGCAGTGTACTTGGCGTCATTGGCACTTCTATCGCAACCATTTTGTTTTACTACCTGGTAAAGCAATCGGGTATGCTATTTGGCTCTATGGTTACCTATGGTATTCCTGTGGTAGCTGTTGCTTGGGGTATTTTGGATGGAGAAAATTTAAACCTCCTTCAAATGGCTAGTTTAGGACTTATTCTTTTTGGCGTATGGATTGTAAACCGAGGACATTTGAATTTCACAAAAAAGCCCTCCACATAAATAAGTAGAGGGCTTCGATGTTTGTTATTTTGATAGTTATTATACAGTCATGATTTCTTTTTCTTTTGCTTCTAAGTGTTTGTCCACTAAAGCAATATGCCTATCGGTCAAACCTTGAATTTCTTCTTCGGCACCTTTACAAATATCTTCACTAGCGCCGTCTTTTTGGATTTTCTTTACTTTCTCAATATGGTCTCTTCTAATATTGCGAATAGCTACTTTAGAATGCTCTCCCTCTGCTGCTGCTTTTTTATACAATTCTTTTCTGCGTTCTTCGGTTAAAGGCGGCATAAACAATCTAATATTTACACCGTCGTTTTGTGGGGTAATACCAATATTAGCAGCCATAATAGCTTTTTCAATTAATGCCAACATGGATTTTTCCCAAGGTTGTATGCTAATGGTTCTAGTATCCAATACTTGCACATTTGCCACCTGACTAATTGGGGTTGGCGTGCCGTAATAATCTACATTAACTCCTTCTAATATAGCGGGGGATGCTTTCCCTGCTCTAATTTTAGAAATTTCAATTTCCAAGTGCCCAATGGCCTTTTTCATACCCGCTTCTGCGTCCGTGGTTATTTTCTTTAATTCGGCTGACATATTGAATGATTTGAGTTTACAAAGTTAAGTAAATCATCGTAGTCTGCATAAGTCTTTTTTTTATCTATCTTTGCCCAATAGACATCAAATTTTATGACAACAACTGAATTAATCAAAATTGCATCTCAAGTAAGAAGAGACATTGTTAGAATGGTACACGCACAACAAAGTGGACACCCGGGAGGCTCCTTGGGTTGCGCGGACTTTTTAACAGCACTTTATTTTAAAGTTTTAAAGATGGATACCAACTTTAAAATGGATGGCAAAAACGAGGACTTATTCTTTTTATCCAATGGACATATCTCTCCTGTTTTTTATTCAGTATTATCTCGTTCAGGTTTTTTTGATGTAAAAGAATTAGCCACATTCAGAAAAATTAATTCTCGTTTACAAGGGCACCCTACAACGCATGAGGGTTTACCTGGTATCCGTATTGCAAGTGGTTCACTAGGACAAGGAATGAGCGTTGCCATTGGTGCAGCACTATCTAAAAAATACAATGGGGATGACAGAATTATTTACTCATTGCATGGTGATGGTGAATTACAAGAAGGTCAAAACTGGGAAGCCATTATGTTTGCTGCGCATAATAAAGTAGATAATTATATTGCTACCATTGATGTGAACGGACAACAAATTGACGGACCATTGAGCAAGGTTTTAAACTTAGATAATTTAGAAGATAAATTCAAGGCTTTCCACTGGACAGTGTTACATATGGATGGTCACAATTTGGAGGAAATTGTTGCCACTTTAGAAAAAGCAAAATCATTAACAGGCCAAGGCAAACCAATTGTTATTTTAATGAAAACAACCATGGGTAAAGGCGTTGATTTTATGGAGACTGGACATGAATGGCATGGTATTGCTCCGAACGATGCGCAATTAGCTGATGCATTAGGACAATTAGAAGAAACCTTAGGGGATTATTAATCCTTTTTTATAGCCCTATTACTGATGTTTGAAATTTTGAAAAAATTTGAACGATAGGGATAAGTAGTAAAAATAAAAAAGAGGTTTAATCAATTCGCTCGTATATTTTTGCGGCCGCTTTTCGAGATGGAATCCATCCCGCCAGGACTGCAATGATCACCACCAGTATAATAACGGCAACATAGTCAATGACCATGGGCTCGATTGGGTAATAGTCAATGATAAAAGAACTGCCTCCCAATTTAATAAAGTGAAATTGATGTTGTAACCAGATAAATACACTTGCAATGCCTCCTCCAATAAATGCGCCTAATAGCGCCATTACTGCCGATAGTATTAAAAATATTTTTTGAATATCCCAGGGTGTAGCGCCCATTGCATTGAGTACATGTATGTCTTTTTGCTTTTCTAAAACAAGCATGGTTAATGCACCTACTAAATTAAATGATGCAACTAGCATAATTAATGCAAGAATGCAAAATATAATCCACTTTTCAGCTTGCATGATTCTATATAAATCAATGTTTTGCTGATACTTATTACGCACTAAAAAACCAGGCCCCATAATTGCTTGAATAGCACTCATCACTTTCTGTTCATTTTTTTGAATCGCAAATTCGATTCCAGAAATTTCGTTTGGTTGTAGGTCAAATAAATATTGTGCAAATGCTGTATTGGTAAAAACATACTGATCATCAAATTCCTGCTGTACTGAAAAGGAACCCGATTCCTGCGCACTCAGTGAATTAAGTTGCCCTAGTTGGGTAATGACTTTTCCCGATCTGTTCACCGTATACATTTGTACGGTATCCCCTATATCATTTTGCAATAAACCTAATTTATGCTCAATGCCAATGCCCATTAACAACATTGGCTTTTCCAGATCTCCGATTGCATAAGTACCTCTTCTTAGGTATTTACTCACCTGATTGATATTTGTATAATTAGCGTCCACTCCTTTCACCAAAGCTACCGTTTGGTATCCCTCCTTCATAAGCAGGGCTCTGTTTTCAATTACTTTAGATACCGCTTGTACCCCCTCGATTGATTTGAGTTTTGAAAATTGGGCATCTGTAATTGAAAAATATTTTCCTTCCTTGGGGGTGACCCTTACGTCAGCATAAAAATCGGCATATAAGGTTTTAACCACCGAAGTGAATCCATTGGATACACTCAATATAGTAATGAGTGCCGCAGTGCCAATGGCAATTGCAAATACACTTACCCAAACAATAATTTGTATTGCTTGAAAAGCATATTTACCTCTAAAATATCGCCAAGCAAATAAAAAATACACTTATAAGGTTTTTAAAATCTCTTCCATTTTAAACACATAATCCAAGGTGTCGTCTAAATAAAAATGTAAGACAGGAATGCGTCTTAATTGGTGTTTCATTTCCTCCCCTAGTCTTTTTTTGATTTCCCAGGCCTGAGATTGGATTTTTTTAAAGCAAGCCGCCTGATCCGATACCTGAAATAAGCTTAGGTATATTCTGGCTTCCAATAAATCGGGAGTCACTTTGACCGAGGAAATGGATACCATCCCTCCGTCCACTATATTTAGGCCTAATTTTAAAAATAGATCGTTCATGGTGCTCTGAATAGCCCCAGCAACTTGTTTCTGTCTTTTACCTTCTTCCATAATAATCAAAATCGTTGATTCGCTGTAAAATTAGTTACTTTGCTGATTATTCCGTGGAATAGTTTGTATATGAAGAAATTTTTTATAATTATTAGTTATATCAAGGAATACAAGGTTCACATGAGCCTGTACTCGGTATTTATTACCCTATCCATCATATTCAGCCTTTTTTCTTTGAGCATGCTGATGCCATTTATGGACCTCATATTTGGAAGCAATGAGCTGACAGGCATGGTAAAACAAGTATCCTCGGGCGCCGGAAGCTTAAAAGATATGGTGTATCATTTCCTACAAGCAACCATTGCCAAAAATGGAAAAATATACGCACTTGGCTGGATTTGTTTTGGAATTATTGCTGCTGTACTACTTAAAAATTTGTTCTTATACCTAGCCTTTTATTATTTGGCGCCCATTCGTAATGCAGTCACTAGGAAATATTCAAAATTATTATACAATAAAGTTTTACAATTACCCATCGGTTATTTTACCGAGCAACGCAAAGGGGATATTTTAAGTAGGTCCTCCAATGATATCGCTGAACTGGAATCCTCTATTATCTGTGCTTTAGAAGGCATGATTAAGGAGCCCTTGAATATCATCGGGATCATCATCGTACTTTTCGCCATTAGTGTTAAGCTTACTTTGTTTGTTTTTATTTTATTGCCACTCGCGGGTTTAATCGTAGGAAGAATTGGAAGGAGTTTAAAAAAACAAACCAATAAGGCACAAGTAAAATGGGGAGAGATTATGTCACAGATGGAAGAAACCTTAACGGGTTTAAGAATCATTAAAGCTTTCAATGCCGAAAGCAAAGTGAAGAAAAGTTTTTTTGGATTGGTGGACGAAATATTTTTAATCAAAAATAAAATTTTATACCGTCGTGATTTAGCATCCCCCCTTTCTGAATCCTTAGGTGTAATTATACTATGTTGTGTATTGTGGTTTGGAGGCAAGCTGGTATTGAGTGGTGAAATACTTTCAGGAAGTTCATTCATTGGTTATGTTGCCTTGTTTTCTCAAATTATCAATCCCGCAAAAGCTTTGTCTCAAGCGGTGTACAATGTGAATCGCGGAGTGGCGACCTTAGACCGATTAAATGAAGTATTAGAAGCCCCGATTGTTGTAGAAGAGCAAAAGCACCCAATTGAATTGAAAGGATTTAGCCATTCAATTCAATTTAACAATGTGCAATTCTCCTATCAGGATGCAAGTATTTTAACTAACATAAACCTAAGCATTGAAAAGGGAAAAACCATTGCGTTGGTCGGCTCGTCTGGCGCTGGTAAAAGTACATTAGCCGATTTAGTGCCTCGTTTTCACGATGTGAGTGATGGCGAATTATTGATTGATGGAAAAAATATCAAAGCCTACAGCTTAAATAGTTTACGCCAACAAATAAGCATTGTGACCCAGGAGCCCATTCTATTTAATGACACCATATCAGCCAATATTGCATTAGGTAAGCCAGATGCGAGTGAAGCTGAAATAATAGCTGCAGCAAAAATTGCCAATGCATACGATTTTATTGTAAAAAAGGAAGACGGCTTCAATACCCTCATTGGCGATCGTGGAAGTAAATTAAGCGGTGGAGAGCGTCAACGATTAACAATTGCAAGAGCGGTGTTAAAAAACCCGCCAATTTTAATTTTAGATGAAGCTACTTCAGCTTTGGATACCGAAAGTGAAAAACTAGTACAAGATGCCATCAACAATATGATGCAAAATAGAACTTCGATTGTAATTGCACATCGTCTTTCAACCATCCGTCATGCGGATGAAATTATTGTACTGCAAAAAGGTGCAATTGTTGAGCGGGGCAATCATGATACCCTCATTGCACAAAGCGGATACTACCGCAAGTTGATAGAGATGCAGGAAGTGAAATAAATACATTAAAAAAGCCCCGATTACTCGAGGCTCTTATAATTTATTGTATCATTCACATCATCAAATACTACTCAGGAACATGAGGACTATTTTTAACATAGCCTAATTTTGCTTCCAAGCTTAAAGTTGCATGAGGGACTGCTTTTAAACGTGCTTTGTCAATCAACAAGCCAGTCACACGACATATTCCGTATGTTTTATTTTCAATACGCATTAATGCTTTTTCTAAATGGTCGATAAATGTAATTTGACGACTCGCCATTTGACCCAATTGCTCTCTTTCCATACTCACACTTCCGTCTTCCATGGTCATGTATCTAGCATCATCGTTGTCACCACCTAATTCATCTTTACGGGTAATAATCCCCTGTAAGTATACCAACTCTTTCTTAGCTGCTTCTAGTTTACGGATAATAATTTCTTTAAATTCAGCCAACTCTGTATCTGAATATTTTACTAAAGTCTGAGTAGACCTTTCCACTTCTTTTCTTCTCTCCATGGGTACATAACCTGGTTGATATGGCACACTGCTTTTTGCATTGATTTTTGGCACTTTAACATCCTTAATAGGCTCAGCAGCTTTACGCACTGGCTTTACGGGTGGTGTAGGTATTTTAGGGACGGGCTTTGCTGGTGGTACATATTTTACAACTGGCTTTACTGGAGCCACCGGTTTTGCAGGAACCGCTTTTTTAGCAGGCACTGCCTTTGTAGGTGCTTTGGTAACCACTTTTACTGGAGCCGCTTTCTTAGCTGGTACCCCTTTTTTTGGAGGTGCTGCTTTTTTCACAGGAACCGCTTTCTTAGCTGGTACTGCCTTTTTTACTGGCGCTACTTTTTTTGCAGGTACTGTTTTCTTAGCTGGTGCGGCTTTTTTCACAGGAACCGCTTTTTTTGCAGGTGCTGCCTTTTTTACAGGAGCCGCCTTTTTAGCTGGTGCTGCTTTCTTAGCTGGTGCTGCCTTTTTTACAGGTGCTGCTTTTTTTGCTGGTACTGCTTTTTTTGCAGGTGCTGCTTTTTTTGCAGGTGCTGCTTTCTTAGCTGGTGCTGCCTTTTTTACAGGTGCTGCCGCTTTTTTAATTGGAGCCTTAGCGGGGGCCGCTGCCTTTTTAGGCGCTGGTTTCTTTGTAGCCATATTTATCCTTTTTGTAAAACTGAAATCCTTAATTTTTGGTCATTTATTTCGACATCCACTCCGTCTTCTAGGGACGAAACCCAATCGATTTCCAATGCCAGTATTTCGCGGCAAATATAATCGGAAAATTCATTAATGGAGTCCTTCAAATGGGTGTTATCCACAATTCGGAGTAAAATCTTGTCAGTGAGCTCAAAATTGGCCTCTTTTCTAATGTTTTGGACCCTATTTACCAATTCTCTGGCATTTCCTTCTTTCAATAATGCCTCACTCAGCGTAATGTCTAAGGCCACTGTAAGTGCGTTTTTAACCGCCACACTCCAACCTGGAATGTCTTCGGCAATAATTTCCACCTCGGTCAGCAATAATGGAATCATCTCCCCCTCCACATCCAAATTCAAATTGCCCTCTTTTTCCAACTGGGTAATTTGAGCCTGACTTAAGGCCGTAATCACGGCAGAAGCTTGCTTCATTTTAGTACCCAACTTCGCTCCTAATAACTTGAAATTTGGCTTCAATTTTTTGCTAATCACCCCTTCCGTCTCGGTGATATAATTTATTTCCTTCACATTTACCTCGGCCAAAATCAACTCTTCCATTTGCTCAATGGCCGCTTTTTGTTTTGGATCCAATACCGGTATTAAAATTTTTTGAAGTGGCTGACGTACTTTGATATTTACTTTTTTACGCACCGACAATACCAATGAACAGATATCCTGCGCCATTTGCATACGCTCTTCTAATGCAATGTCTATTTTAGCAGTATCCGCTTTCGGAAAATCTACATGGTGAATAGAAGTTACATGATGGCGTTTGGTAACGCCATTTAAATTTCTGAAAACCTGATCACAGAAGAAGGGTGCAATCGGCGCCATTAGTCGAGTGATGGTTTCTAAACATTCGTATAGGGTTTGATAGGCTGCAATTTTATCAGTTGTATACGTTCCTTTCCAGAATCGACGACGACACAAACGTACATACCAGTTGCTTAAATGCTCGTCCACAAAGGTTTCTATCGCACGTCCTGCATTGGTCGGTTCAAAGTCATCCATACTCGTAGTTACGGTTTGCACCAAACTATTCAATGAAGAAATAATCCATCGATCAATTTCTGGTCTTTCTGCAATCGGAATATAATCTTGTTCAAATTGGAACTTATCTACATTCGCATACAATACAAAAAACTGATACGTATTGTATAAAGTACCAAAGAATTTTCTCTGTACTTCCTGTATTCCTGATAAGTCAAATTTTAAATTATCCCAGGGCGATGCATTGGTCACTAAATACCACCTTGTTGCGTCGGCCCCATAGGTATTTAAAGTTTCAAATGGATTGACCACATTGCCTAAACGCTTACTCATTTTGTTGCCATTCTTATCCAATACCAATCCATTACTCATGACCGCTTTATAAGCAACGCTGTCAAATAATAATACCCCCAAAGTGTGTAAAGTATAAAACCAACCTCTTGTTTGATCTACCCCTTCACAAATAAAATCAGCTGGAAAAGCTTCTCCTTTGTCAATCAAATCCTTATTTTCAAAAGGATAATGCCATTGTGCATAAGGCATGGCACCTGAGTCAAACCAAACGTCCACTAAATCCGATACACGTTTCATGGGTTGGCCAGAAGCACTTAACAATTCAATTTGATCCACAAATGGCTTGTGTAAATCCACGTCCAACTTACCATCTACAATTTGTAAATTCACCTCTTTATTAAATCCTTTCTCTTTTGCGGCTGCATATAAGGTAGTAAGCTCTTCAATCGAACCAACACAAATTTCTTCGGTTCCATCCTCCGTTCTCCAAATTGGCAATGGGGTACCCCAATACCTGCTTCGAGATAAATTCCAGTCCACCAAATTCTCTAACCAATTGCCAAAACGGCCTTCCCCTGTGCTCTTTGGTTTCCAGTTAATGGTTTTATTTAATTCTACTAAACGATCTTTTACAGCAGTCGTTTTAATAAACCAAGCATCCAATGGATAGTACAAAATGGGTTTATCTGTTCTCCAACAATGCGGATAGTTGTGCTCATACTTTTCAACTTTAAACGCACGATTTTCTTTTTTCAACTTTACGCAGATGTCTATATTCACATCAACATACTCTTTTTCGTCTTTGTAATTTTTTACAAAGCGTCCACTAAATTCTCCAACACCGTCTACAAATTTTCCTTCTCTATCTACGAGTGTAATAATGCCTAAATTATTTTTTTGGCCTACCTTATAGTCATCTGCACCAAATGCAGGTGAGGTATGCACAATACCTGTACCATCTTCGGTAGTTACAAAATCTCCTAATATAATTTTAAATGGATCGCCTTCGAATGTTGCAGGATTATTTGCATCAAATGGCATCAGCTGTTCATAGCGAAACCCATTTAATTGCGCTCCTTTAAATTCGGTAAGTATTTTCCAAGGAATTATTTTATCTCCTTCTGCAAAACTGTCAATGATTAATCCTTCTTCTTTAAAATATTTTGAAACTAAGGCTTTTGCCAACACCACATTCACTGGCATTGCAGTGTACGGGTTATAAGTAGCTACTAAAACATAATCAATATTGGGGCCCACCGTTAATCCTAGGTTTGAAGGCAAGGTCCATGGCGTGGTGGTCCATGCCATATAATACACATCCTGATTGTTTTTATTGTTAGCTGCTGCATCAAATAGAAACTTTGATTCAGTAGAATTGGCTGCCTTAAACATCACTACGGCCGAAGTGTCTTTTACATCCTTATACGTGCCTGGCTGATTTAATTCATGTGAACTTAACCCTGTTCCAGCAGCTGGTGAATAAGGTTGTATACTTACGCTTTGGTATAAGTATCCTTTTTTGTAAAGGGTACTTAAAATCCACCAAAGTGTTTCAATGTAATTATTTTCAAATGTGATATAGGGATTATTTAAATCCACCCAATAACCCATTTTGCTGGTAATGTCATCCCATTCTTTTTTATACCTTAAAACCGCTTCACGACATTTTTGATTGTATTGTTCTACAGATATTTTTTTGCCTATGTCTTCCTTGGTAATACCTAATTCTTTCTCCACACCCAACTCGACTGGCAAACCATGCGTATCCCAGCCCCCTTTTCTTTTTACTTGAAATCCTTGCATCGTTTTATAACGACACATCATATCCTTTAAGGTCCTTGAAATCACATGGTGAATTCCGGGCATGCCATTGGCACTTGGAGGTCCTTCATAAAACACAAAGGGTGTTTTACCCTCGCGTAAACGAACGGATTGTTCAAATGCCTGTTCTTTTTTCCAGGCTGCTAATATTTCTGCCTCAATCGTGGGCAGATGTAAGCCATTAAATTCGGGGTATTGGTTGCTCATAAAACGCTTGTCCTAGCTGATTTTTAGGACAGGAAGGTACGAAATAGCTAGGGAAATAGCAACCTCTTATTTAAGCCAATTAGCTAGTTTAAAGGAGTTGATTCGGCTTGGTCTGGCTGCTTTTCGGTCATATTGGTCCCAAAAAACCTTTTTTGGAACACAAATAGGGCAATTACACCGGTGCTTATCGCCATGTCGGCAAAATTGAACACGGGACGGAAAAATTCAAATTCCTCCCCACCCCAAATGGGGAACCAAGTTGGGAAATGGGCATCTCGTACAATAGGAAAATAAAACATATCAACGACCCTGCCATGCAAAAAAGGGGCATAACCGCCATTTTTTGGAAACAGCGTAGCAACCTGCGATGTAAAGGACATACTATGGTCAAAAATCAGTCCGTAAAACATGCTGTCAATTAAATTACCAACAGCGCCAGCAAAAATTAATGAAGCACATATGATAAAACCGTTGTGGTAATTTTTTGCTAAAAACCCCTTAATTAAAAACACCCCCCATATCACTGCAACTAATCTAAAAAGGGTTAAGATGATTTTTCCAAAATCTCCGCCAAATTTCAAGCCCCATGCCATTCCTTCATTTTCCACAAAATGAAGTCTAGCCCATTCGCCAATTAACATATGTTCTTCACCAATAAAGTAGTTTAATTTAATATAAAACTTTATGGCTTGATCAATGATTATAATTAAAGCAACTAATGCAATTACTTTTTTTCCGTTCATAATGAATTTTCAAATTGTGGTCAAAGATAAGTTAGTCTTTAGATTCTTTGATTAATTTTTGTTTACCTATAATTACTGAATACAAAATGGAGCCTGTAATACAAAACATAATTACCAATAAGGACAAAATTACTTGTGCATTTTTATCCATCCATAAATTAATATAATGCTCTCCTAGCATTTTTATGCCTATAAATATTAATACAATCGCAATGCCTTGTTGCAGGTACTGAAATTGATTTACGGCCCCCCTGAGCAAGAAAAACAAGGACCTTAAGCCTAATACTGCAAAGATATTTGAAGTATATATCACTAAGCTGCTTTGTGATATGCCCATAATGGCGGGTATCGAATCCAATGCAAAAACAATATCAATTCCTGCAAGCAATACTACCACTACAAATAAACTTGTATAAATGGGCTTATTATTGTGGTCCCTAATAACAAATTTTCCGTCCCCGTCTGAAGCACCAATAGGCAATATTTTTTTTAGGAATTTATATATGGCTGAAGAATGCGGATCATAAGACGATTCGGTACTAGCATTAAACATTTTATATCCAGTATATAATAAAAAGAGACCAAACAAGTATAAAATCCAAGCAAATTCAGCGACCAAGGCCACACCCAGGGTGATAAATACAACCCGAAATAGAATGGCGGCCAAAATGCCAATTAAAAGTACCCTTGGATAATTTTTTTCTTTGACTTTGAACGCATCAAAAATGAGTATGAAAACAAAAATGTTATCATTACTTAAACTCCACTCCATTAAATAGCCGCTTA
>CANKWR010000030.1 GCA_947487525.1 Bacteroidota bacterium | reverse complement strand
ATAACTGATACGCAACTGTTTGTGGTACCTAAGTCAATTCCTATTATTTTTGACATAATTATTGATTTTCAATGATTAATTACTTGATAATAGGCAATCATTGTGCCACAATGGCTTAAGGTTCAATTGGGTGAAAAAATGGCATAAATGACCGTATATAACCCTGAATAAGGGTCAAAAATGACATTAGCGTTGCATAAATGAGCAGAAAAGGCAGTTAAATGCCTTCTATATCCCCTGTAGAAGAAGCTTTAAATGTATAATTCTTTTGTGAGGTATAACTAAAGATCACCACAAAGAAGGTGGTTACAATTTTTGCTGGAGTTGCATACCAACCAAAATAGTCCACAAATAACTTAAGGAATACATAATTCAATAAAATGCATCCTAATACTACAAAAAAGTACTTAAATAATTGCTTTGCTTTATTGACGGAGGTTTCCTGGAAAACTACATACCTACTTAAATAAAAGCCTATTGGGAAGGTCACACAAAAACTCACCATAAAGGAAGCAATATGTGGGCTAATGATTAAACTACCAATGTGAATGGCTTTCCTTTGAAAGATGTAATTATAGGATAGGAAAAAACCCAGAATGTCTAATACGGTATTGCCCCCGCCACAAGCCGCATAACGAAAGGTGTGAATAGGCATTACTCTCCTAAATACAGGATATACCCAATCAATTAGGTCAAGTATGAATTTGCTAATAAAATAGTGTAGTTTCAACATCAATGCTCAAAGGTAATCTTAATTAATTACTTTTGCAATTGGCAATCCATTTTTATGAATTTAACGAATAATTTAAAGCATAGTACAGCAAATTGTATTCAACAATTATATGGTGTACAAATACAACCAGCACAGGTATTGGTAAACGCTACTAACCCTGAATTTGAAGGTGATTATACCGTCGTACTTTTTGCTTTCGTAAAACAATTAGGGAAGAGTCCTGAAATTCTAGGAAATGAATTAGGCGCAGCCATGGTTGCTGAAATGAAAGGCCTTATTACTCAATTCAATATTGTAAAAGGATTTTTGAATTTTTCCATTAGCAATGATTTTTGGTTTGAGTATATCAAAAATGCAAATCCTGAAAATTTATTGCCCTCCAACAATCATCCTAAAAAAATTATGGTGGAGTACTCCTCCCCTAATACCAATAAACCTTTACACTTAGGGCATTTAAGAAATAACTTTTTAGGATGGAGCATTGCTGAAATTTTAAAACTACAAGGCAATGAAGTAGTAAAAACCTGCATCGTTAATGACAGAGGTATTCATATTTGTAAAAGTATGATTGCTTGGCAATTATTTGCCAATGGCGCAACGCCAGCGGATACCAAACAAAAAGGTGACCACTTTGTAGGGGACTATTATGTAAAATACAATGACGCTTACAAAGCGCAGGTAGCTGAACTAGTTGCAGGTGGCATGACGCAAGCGCTTGCAGAAAAAGAAGCCCCTATTCAAAAAGGCGCGCAGGAAATGTTATTGAAATGGGAACAAGGGGATGCCGAAACATTGGATTTATGGAAGCGCATGAATAGCTGGGTATATGAAGGCTTTGATGCTACCTATCAAAAAATTGGATCCGATTTTGTAAAAACGTATTACGAGAGCAATACCTATTTATTAGGTAAGGAATTAGTGGAACAAGGATTAACTAAAAAAGTATTTTATCAAAAAGAAGACGGGTCGGTTTGGATAGATTTAACAGGCGACGGATTGGATGAAAAAATTGTACGTCGTAAGGATGGCACTTCGGTGTATATCACTCAGGACATTGGCCTTGCCGAAGTAAAGCAAAAAGAATTCAATACCGACGTAAGTATCTATGTAGTAGGTGATGAACAAAACTACCACTTTAAAGTATTGAAACTCATTTGCCAAAAACTACAATTACCAGCAGCGGATGGCATTTACCAATTAAGTTATGGGATGGTAGAATTACCTACTGGTAAAATGAAAAGCCGAGAAGGAACCGTAGTGGATGCCGACGATTTAGTGGACGAAATGATTAACATCTCCAAAGAGAAAACAGCATCATTGGGCAAAGTTTCAGATTTTACACCCGCTCAATTATCAGAATTGTACAATACCATTGGATTAGGTGCCCTTAAATTTTTCTTATTAAGAGTAGATCCTAAAAAGAAAATGATTTTCAATCCGGAAGAGAGCATTGATTTTCATGGATTCACTGGGCCATTTATTCAATATACCCATGCGCGTATTAAAAGTATATTAAGAAAAACAGGTACTGATATAAACTTATCATTGAACGAATTATTGCCATTGGAAAAAGCATTGGCGATTGAATTATCCAACTTCCCCGCGGTAATTAATGAAGCAGCAGAAACATTGGATCCTTCCAAAGTGGCTATTTACACTTTTAACCTTGCTAAATTGTTTAATAGCTTCTACGCAGAATTGTCTATTGCCAATGCAGATTCAGAAGAAAAGAAAAATCTAAGGATTCAATTGGGGATATTAACTGCCGCTACCTTACACAAAGGAATGCGTGCATTGGGTATTGATGTGCCGGAGCAGATGTAAGTGAAAGAAGTTCATTTCGTTAATTACTTTCGCTTAGGCTTATAGGGTACATAAGTTTCTGGAGTCAACTCCTCTACCCCCCACCTTGTTAACAATCCATCCATTTGTTCCTTGGGTAAACTAGCATGATCATAATGCCCTGCGACCATTTTTTGACGCATGGCTTCATAAATACTCACCGCACAAGCAACTGAAATATTTAAGCTTTGTATAATGCCCATTTGCGGGATAATAAAATTGCCATCGGCTAGTGCCCTGCACTCGTCTGTAACCCCAGCGTGTTCATTGCCAAAAACAAGCGCAACCGAATCCGTAAAATCAATATCATATAATTGAACCGCGTCACTGGACAAATGCGTGGTTAAAATTTTAGTAAAGTTTTTTCTAACAACCTTCATGCATTCCTCTAAATTATCAAACTCATGAATGGTCAACCATTTCAACGCACTGCTACTACTTTTATATCCAAACTTTTTATGTCTTGGGATTTTTGTGGTTAAAATATATACATCCTGAATCCCAACTGCATCACAGGTTCTAAGTACCGCCGAAATATTATGTGGATCCTGCACGTTCTCCATGACCAATGTCAAATTTGCTTGACGCTTGGCTAATACTTTTATTAATTTATCGGTACGTTCTGGTGTCATATACTACAAAATTACTTATTTTAAAAATGGATTTCTATATTGTACCCCTAATCCATAATGCATTAGTGGCTGAATACAACCTTTATTATTTTCAAAACTATAATTCAATCCTACCCCATTTAACTCGGTCATTAATAAAGGGCCATCCATATCCACATAATCCAATTGCGGCAAAAACTGCGCAATGGCTGCAGAACCAATCACTGACTCATTCATACTCCCCATCATTACTTTTAAACCCAATGTACGCGCTTCTTTAATCATGCGGAGTGCTGGAGTGAGTCCACTACATTTGGTTAATTTAATATTGATGCCGTCAAAATAAGGAGCACAGAATGAAACATCTTTCTCCATTATACAGCTCTCGTCTGCAAACAATGGCAGTATTGCCTGTTGTTTTAATTGAGTCATCCCTTCCCAATTGTCTTTTGCTAATGGTTGTTCCACTAATTCAACACCCAATTTAGCTAAGGCAGGTATTTTCAATAAAGCTTCTTCGGTAGTCCAACCTGCATTGGCATCTACTCTTATAGGCTTATCGGTATGTTGCCTTAAAGTGGTGATCATTTCAATATCATATTCGGTTCCCACTTTTACTTTATAGATGGGCCAAGGATGATCCTTCATTTTTTGCACCATTTTTTCAATGGGATCTATGCCTAAAGTGTAATCGCAAATGGGAGGTATCGCACTCGCATTTGTTGAATTGCTATCATTACCGATTGTATTCCACTGCGTTCCCCATAAACTATGCAAGGGTTGCTTTTTCATTTGACCCCATAAATCCCATCCTGCCATATCTAATGCACAAACCAAAAAAGGGTCATTGGGAAACAAGTGATGCAAGAAATGCCAAAAACGTTCGGGGTCAATTAAGGCGAATTTATCAATAAGTTTTCTATTTTTTTCTAATTTTTCCATCATCCCTTCCACCGTTACATTGTAATAATGAATGGCTGGCGCTTCTCCAAATCCATCCCAATTGCCCAAGGACAATCTCACCATTAAACTTTGTTGATGGGTTTTGGTTCTACCATATGAAATGGTAAAAGGATACTCGAAAGGCAAAGACTGTTCCCAGAAAGATAATTCCACTTAGTTGGTTTTTACGAAGATACTAAAGCCAACTAATTAATTGTGATTGAATCGCTATTTAACAAAAAACACTTACCGTCCACTTGCTTTAATAGCCGATTCCCACTCGGTATTAAAATTATTAGCTTTGATTAAGTCTTCTAAACTTAAATGCATTCTGTATCTCCAATA
Organism: Bacteroidota bacterium; assembly: GCA_947487525.1. Lineage (GTDB taxonomy): Bacteria > Bacteroidota > Bacteroidia > Chitinophagales > Chitinophagaceae > Sediminibacterium. The sequence goes on along the minus strand of CANKWR010000030.1, from coordinate 22,744 downwards.
ATGTTTTGGATTAGCAGGAACATTAATGCGCTCCTCATTGGGGTTACTTCTACGTATATTTTCATCTACCCCAAAAAAGTCTTGCAACTGAAAAATTGCCCACATCGCTGGGGAGTATAAATGTTGTAATAAAATGGCTTTGTTAATCCATGGTTCGCAATGTATAGGCGCTTCTCCAAATTGTCCAATTTCTTGGTTGTAAAACTGCTGCGTTTTTGCACGATCTTCTTCCCACCAACCACGAATAGTGCTCGTATCATGCGAAGAAGGTGTTACTACACTCAAATAAGGCGCATCATTGGGATGGAAAAATGTTTTATGAGAAGCCTTCGGCATTCTTTGCACTTCCAAACTTAACATACCTAGTTGATACATTACATTCGGGACACAGGAAGGAACCAATCCCAAATCCTCACCACAAATAAGCATGTTGGTAGATAATTTAAGCATCGGTAATTTTTGCATGGCTTCTTTTTCCCATGCAGTATCTTGGCGCTTAAAGAAATAATCAACATATAAGTCCTTTAATAAATGTTGGGTTTTAGGATCCAAATGTTGGAATGAACTTGTTGATTCTATATTAAACCTAAAATGAAAATGATGCTGTTTTTCTGCATCAAATAAAATGACATTGCTGATTAAATTAAAAAGGCCCTGTTTAATTTTTTGATGCCATTCATCCTGTGGCAAACTGCTAAAATACGCTTCCACCTGTCTTTGTGTTTTGAATGCAGGGAATAATTCGTAATGGCCGTCTCCAATAGGTTTTAAATATTCTTTTTTAATCAATTCGTTATCGTACCCAAAGGTTTGGAATAAAATGGTTTCATTAATAAATGGATGTGTTAAACGGTAATGATCAATTTGAACACCCTTTGCGTTTAGCTCATTTATGGATACAGGAATAGCAGGTACAAAATGTCCCATGATTCCTTCCACTGCATGCATCGGTATACTCCAAATTCTGAAAAAGCCTAAAATATGATCAATCCTAAAAGCATCAAAGTAAAACTTCATTTGATCGAATCTGGATTTCCACCAAGCAAAACCATTACTTGCCATAGCATCCCAGTTATAGGTTGGGAACCCCCAGTTTTGTCCACTCACTGCAAAATCATCCGGTGGCGCACCTGCTTGCATTTCCATATGGAACAAATGTCCATTCTGCCATGCATCAGCCCCAAAACGATATACGCCAATTGGAATATCGCCTTTTACAATGACCCCATTTTTATGTGCATATTGGGTTGCATCTAATAATTGTAAATGCAAATGATATTGAACAAAATAGAAAAATGCAATAGCATCATAGGTCTTTGACTTAGGAGTAACTAATTTTGCAATTGCCGCTTCATCATATTTAGCATGTGTAGGCCATTGATTAAAATCTACCGTACCATGTAAGTCTCTTAAATAAGAAAAAGCACTATAAGAAACCAACCAATCTTTATTGTTTTCAAAGAATTCAGCAAATTCTTTGGTCGTTAAATCAGTCATGCCATTTTTTGCATACAATAACCGCAATACCTCCCACTTTAAATTCATCACCCCTTCATAATCCACTTCCGTCTGATTGTTTAATTCAGCAATAGTATTTAAATAAGGTTTCAATAATGCTTTTTGATCCTGTTTGGCAACCGATGCTAAACGAATAAACATAGGATGCAAAGCAAATGCCGATATCGCTGCATAGGGATAGGAGTCCATCCAAGTATGGGTGGCCGTCGTATCGTTGATAGGCAAAATTTGAACTAGTTTAAGCCCCACTTCTTTAGCCCAATCCACCAATAATTTTAAATCTGCAAATTCACCAACGCCCGCACTTTGATTTGATCTTAATGAAAATACGGGTATTGCAACACCAGCTCCTTTCCAATTTGTAGTATTCAAATGCACAAAGCCATCATTCACAATAACCAACTTATCCTTTCCAACAGGTTCATACAATACCCTGTTCTCTCCTTCTTCAAAACTTAAAAGGGTATGATTGTTCGTATCTGCAATACCATATTTATATACAAAAGGAAAATTACTTTTAGCAGTATCAATACTTATTTCGTAGTAATCCTCATTTACCACCTTTGTTAATATCAAAGCTTTTTTAGCATCCCATGCCCCTGCCATTTTTGATTCCCCCAACATACAAATAGTTTGATTCGCACCAAGTATGGGTGCCTTCACTCTAAAAACATGGGTAGCGGCCTTATCAATACGAATCGTCTTTTGATTGCCTTGTTGTTTTAATAACACATTTACAAAAGGGGAAGTATAAAAAGTATTCTCATTATACCCTGTAAAATTCCAGCTATCAATAATTACCAGTTCCCCGTTTAACAATCCCTTAAAATCAATGGTTTTGTCATTTCCTGCTTCAAAGGATTTGGTGCCATCGGCATTTTGAATAAAATAATGATATACTATTTTATTATTTTCTGTTGAAGTATCAATATCAAGATGTAATACCCAATAATCATTGTTTAAGTATACGAGTGGAACCGCATTTTCAATCTTTCCCTCCCCTAACTGTGGGTGATTCCCATAAATATAAATTCCTTGCCCAAAATGAGTTTTATATTTTAAATGAAAACTTACTTTGACAAGTGTTGATTTTGATTTAGTTATTTTGCTAGACTTCTTTAGGGATGTTTCCACGGTTTTCATAAATAGCAGCCTATTGGCTTAGGCAATCATAATTAATTATTAAACAAGCATCTAAAGATAAAAAATAGTGTGTAAAAAAAACACATTAATTTTTCCTGTTTGAAAATTAACTCTTAATTAGTATATTTACCTATATTATTAATAATCAGCGTTTTACAATTCTTATATGGATAAAATAGTTATATATACCGACGGGTCTTCAAGGGGAAACCCTGGTCCAGGTGGCTATGGCGCGATCTTAATGTGGGGTGAAAAGGTGAAGGAGCTTGCTGGTGCTTTTAGAAAAACAACGAATAATCGAATGGAATTACTGGCCGTCATTCAAGCCATCTTGGCCCTCAAAACCAAGAAATTACCCATTCATATTTATACAGATAGTAAATACGTAGTTGAATCGGTGGAGAAAAAATGGCTTGACAATTGGATTAAAACCGACTTTAAAGGGGGCAAGAAAAACAAGGATTTGTGGACGGCCTATTATGAATTAGCCAAACCTTTCAAAGTAAAATTTCATTGGGTAAAAGGACATGCTGATAATCCTTACAATAACCGATGTGACCAACTCGCAACCGAAGCAGCGGATCAAGGCCCATGGGAAATTGACGAAGCATTTGAGCTATCCGCCTAAAAACGCGTTGGTTGAATTAAAACTAGATGGCTTTGAACTTTGGCACCATTACACGGAAGGCGCCAAACAATACTGCACCAAATACCAAAGTACTCACTAAGCTATATGGATAGAATGGCAAACCGTCTACCATGGTTTGCGTTAACCCCACTAAGGTTTTTGGATGCTGATAACCCCCACCTTGCGCCCACACTAAAAAGTTAGATACTAAAAAATAAGCCGTAGGTGCTGATAAAAAAGAAACTACATATTTGCTTGGCTTAGCCGCTTGTAAGCTAAATCCAAATACAGTCGTAGCCGCTATTAAAAAATAATTTTCAAACTGTCCTGCATAAAATCCTTGAATTGATGTATACCCATTTGTGTACAATACTTGATACATTAAATCAGAAATAAACATAGAAAGGATGGGCAATAAAAATGAATATTGTTTCTTACTTGCAAACAAAGAACCACTAAATAACGCTATCGCAATTTGAGGCGCAAAACCCATTGGTCTTCCTGGCATTATTCTGTATAATGCACTTGTTGCAACCATGATTACTAAAGCAAGTATAATTTGTCTATTCAATTTCATAAAGTCTCATTTATTAGGATGTAGACAAAAATAGCATTTAGCTGCATATTTAAATAGAATCATTTTCCTCAAATGTGAATAACCTAAGGTACAAAGCTCTTAAATAGCAACGAAGCTTTCTTTGCGCGTATACTCAATTCTTGTAAAGTGTTTACTAGCGCGACTTCACCGGGATTGTACAGTATTCCATCCAGCTCTACCTGCCCCTCCATGATTAACAACATTTCTATGGATTGGGTATTAATTGTGTAAGTTTCTCCTATATTAATTACAATTTTGCTTAAACCAAAATCGGCAACAGGACAAGGATAAATGGTTTCGATTCCATTCATTGAATCCCCCATTAAAATGGAAGGATAAGTAGGCTCAAACTTAACATGTTTAATTAGCTCGTCAATATCAATATGTTTTGGCGTTAATCCTCCTCTTAAAACATTATCACTATTGGCCATTAATTCAATAGTCTGTCCTTCTAAATAAGCATGTAATAAACCAGCACCTTGAAATACCCCTTGGTATTTTTTTACCTGCACAATATTCAAAATATAAATTGAGAAAATACCTTTGTCAATATTGTGATCGGGCACTACACCATGATAATATTTATTTGCCCACCAATGCGGATGTGATTGATCTACTACCCCTTTTTGCACAGCTGCAACTGCATCAATCAAAAGTGGTTTTAAAATTTGATCCGATTTCGATACTGGCAAATGCATGAAATAACTATATAAACCTTGATAATCTTCCTGTTTGAAAAGTTCCTGCAAGGAATGAAACTGGGTGAAATCCTGTAATCTGGCGGAGAGTAATTCAGGTGCTAAAAATCCATGTAACAACCAAAAATCACTTAAAGCCACCATCACTTCAGGCTTATGATTCTGATCCTTATAGTTCCTGTTGGGTGCGTCAATCGGGATACCTGCTGTTTGCTCAAGCAAAAACCCTTTTTCGGCATTCTCCTTGGTTGGATGCACTTGGATACTTAACATTTTAGCTACATCCAATACTTTAAATAAATAGGGAATGGTACCAAATTCATGAATAGATACAGTACCATTATTCGTTTCAATTTGTGCAGGGGCAGATGGATGTGCGCCCATCCAATATTCAGCAAAAGGCTTATTGCTTTCATTGTTCGCTTTCATCAAACTAGGAATGAATTGAGTACCTCCCCAATCATAATGTCTGTGCACCCCATGTAATTTATACGCTTTCTGCATTTTGCTTATTTCCCGATATTGAATTAAATCATTTTATGCAAAACAAAGATACTGGGTTTTTAGGCGAAAACATAGCGGCAGCTCATTTAGTAGGACTTGGATTTCATATTTTAGAAAGAAATTGGCGCTATAAACATTTGGAAATTGACATTATTTCAAGTAAGGATCGCCTACTTCATATAGTGGAAGTCAAAACAAGAACTAGCCTTGATTTTGGCTTTCCCGAACAAATGATACATCTTCAAAAAATGCAGTTCTTGAAAAATGCAGCTGCCCATTTTCAATATCGTCATCCTCAATGGAAATGGATTCAATTTGATGTAATTGCGATATACAAAAAGCCCACCGATGAGTGGGCTATAGATTTTTTTGAAGACGTTTATTTTTAACCAATTAAATCCTGCATTTTTTCAACCATCTTATACGTGGCTGGACAATACTCGATATTTTGTTTGTGCACATGCATATACTCCGTCATTTTCTTTTTAGTCAAATGTGGGAAGCCCGCACAATCAGCAGGACGAACTTCATAAATGCTACACCTATTGGATTTTAAATCTAAAAACTGACATGGTCTTGACTTATTTAACCAATCCTTATCTTTCTTATCATATTCAAGCCATTCTGCAGTAAATGCTGCTGGGCTTGTATTTAAATGGGCTGCAATTCTTTTAATATCTGTTTTTGTAAAAGTAGGACTCATCGATTTACAACAATTTGCACAACTTAAACAGTCAGTTTCAGCCCAAACCTGTGGGCTTAAAATTTCCGCCAATTTATCCAATCCTTTTGGAGCTCTTCGTTCTAATTTTGATAAAAAAGACCTGAATTGTTTGGCGTTGCGCCCTACTTTCTGCTTAAAGGACTTTAAATTTACTTGCATATATTTGTTTAAATCTGATGCGAAATAAACTCATTCTTAATTAACAATCAAATCTTTTATCCTAAGCAATGAATTGGGCCATCTACAAAAAAGGTTTTAAGGCGTTTCTTCAATTAGAAAAGTCATTAAGCGCCCATTCAGTGGAGGCCTACTTAAGAGATATTGATAAACTCACCAACTATTTAGAAAGCATTGATAAAGAGATAGGCCCAGCCGATATTACCCTTAAAGATTTACAAGATTTTATACAATGTATTGGCGCAATGGAAATGGCGGCTACCTCTCAGGCAAGGATTATTTCTGGTATTAAATCCTTTTTCAAATATTGTATACTTGAACAGATTTGTACCATCAACCCTACCACCCTCCTGCCCACACCAAAAACACGTCGCAAATTACCCGATGTGTTGAGTTTTGAAGAAATTGAGCATTTGATTGGACAAATTGATTTAAGCAAACCTGAGGGCGGTCGAAACAAAGCAATCTTAGAAACCATGTATAGCTCAGGACTCCGTGTTACGGAAGCCATTAATTTAAAAATATCCTGTTTATACCTGGACGTAGGTTTTATTAGAGTTATTGGTAAAGGAGATAAAGAAAGACTGGTCCCCATCGGATCCGATGCAATCAAGTTTATTAAATTATACAAGGACACCATACGGGTGCATCAAACGCCTGCAAAAGACTGTGAGGACATTTTGTTTCTTAACAACCGAGGTAAAGGCCTAAGCAGGGTGATGATTTTTTATATTATTAAAGACTTGATTCTTAAATCAGGCATCAAAAAATCAATTTCACCGCACAGCTTTAGACATTCTTTTGCAACCCATTTAGTAGAGGGAGGTGCTGACTTACGTGCAGTGCAGGAAATGCTAGGACACGAAAGCATCACCACCACCGAAATTTACACCCATATGAACCGAGAATTCTTACGCGATACCCTCGATCGTTTTCATCCTGCCTTTCAAAAAAAATAACCGTATAATAAACCAAAATTAATTAGGTTTGTTATTCAAAACAAATAACCAACAATTATGAAAAGAATACTTTTTTCGGTATTAACCCTTATTGGATTGACCGCACAAGCACAAATAAAAATGCCTGCTTTAAGTCCTACTCAAACCTTGTCTCAGGATTTCGGAATGGGCAAAATTGAAATTTCTTATTCAAGACCTGCTTTAAAAGCCCGCGCGGCATTTGGAAATGGTTCCGTATTAGCCCCATTAGGTGTGCTATGGAGAACAGGTGCGAATGGCGCCACTAAACTAACCTTTTCCCACCCTGTAACTATTGGAGGTAAATTATTAACAGCAGGTGCTTATGGTTTATTTACCATCCCAGGCGAAAAAGAATGGACCATTATTTTGAATACAAATTCAGCAGGTTGGGGAAGCTTTAGCTATAAGGAAGCAGAAGACGTAGTTCGTTTTCAAGTTAAACCAACAACCACTAGCAATAGCACTGAAAACTTTAGTATTAATGTAGATGATATCAATGCAGAAACTGCCAACATTACATTGAAATGGGCAACTACATTGGTAAACATTCCGGTGAGTACGGATATTAAATCCACCATTCGTGCACAAGTAAAAGAAGCAACTTCTGCTGCGAATGTAAATCCGAATGTGTATTCTACTGCAGCGAATTTTTATTACGATGTAGATCAGGATTATAACAACGCATTGATTTTTGTAGAAAAAGCCATTGCAGCAAATCCAAAAGCATACTGGTTATTACTTTTAAAAGGGAAAACACAGAAAAAATTAGGCGATATCAATGGTGCTAAGGCAAGTGCTGAAGCTTGTATCAAATTAGCTACCGCAGAAAAAAATGACGACTATGTTAGAAACGGAAAAGAATTATTAGCTTCTTTGTAGTCCTTTAACAAATCATTTGAATAACAGCGTCTCCTTAAACGTACAAGTACTTTGGGGAGACGCTTTTTTTTAGTAGGTTTGCTGCCCTCAGCGGAGGTGGCGAAATTGGTAGACGCACTACCTTGAGGTGGTAGCGCCCACACCCGGGCGTGGGAGTTCGAATCTCCTCTTCCGCACAAATGCCTTGACACGAAAGTGTCGGGGCATTTTCTTTTAGATGCGATGAGCACTTGTGCTCAAAAGCAGATAAATGGAAATGCCCAGCAAAAGCGAAGCTTTTGTAAAGGCTTTGGGTACGCGTCAGCCTCAGAGAAAAGCGAATGAAATGAGCTGATCTCTCTTAATTTGAATTATACTATTTAACAAAGTCAAGCGCCAATATATGATGCGCTAATTTCTCCTTCAACTCATGCAAACTGCTTTCATTATAATTACCATGAATATATTCCGTCACGGCTTTTGCATGCTTTGTTAACTGATTAAAATGACGCGTAATTTTCTTAGTCCCCATCACGAAAAGTGGCACTTTAGGATACTGATTCAATACCTGTCCCAATGCCACATCGATATGATGTAAAAAATTATTAATGACTATTTCTTTGTGCGCAGACGCATCCGTAAACTGCCCCATCCTACTTGGCATATCTCTTTCAAAAGCTTCAATTGCATCTGCTGTGCTTAATTTAATTTTTTCAAAATGCACTTTATCGTAAATGTATAAGTGCACTTCTTTGGCACTCAATAAAAGCACTAAGTACTTGTATTTATTTTCGTTGATCATAATTGGTAATTTATTGTATCCCTAAAGGGACAACTATTACCCTACAATTACCATGACCTAACTCATAAAAACAACTGATTCAACCTTACGCTGTAAAACAGGTGACACAAACATAGTCCTCCCCAAAATGATAATCCAATTGTACTTTTTTCTCCATCCCCTTATGTAAAATTTGTGCTCCAATCAATCCCCTTTCCTCCGTTGCCAAAGCAAGTACATTAAAATCTTTAGCAAAATCAATGCCCAATTGTTCGTGTTGCTTATACATGGCTTCTTTCGCAGCCCAAAAAAAAGCTGTTTGTTGGAGTTGATCTATTTCGGGTAGTGCAGCAATCAATTCTTTTTCGGCCTCATTTAAAAACTTATGGGCCACTTTTAAAATGCGGGGATGGATCGTTTCAATATCTATTCCAATTGGATCGGTATCGCTCACAGCAACGGCTGCATAGCTTTTACAATGTGAAAATGAAAAGTGAAAAGGCACTCCTTGCAAATAGGGTTTGCCATTATCGGCCATCCCCATTTTGTTTAAATCGGCCTCGGGCATCATTAACTTAAACAACAACCTCACCGCCAAATGCTGCAGTTTGCGCTCCTCATTTTGAATATCCACTGCCAATTTCACCTCCGTTTCAAAAAACGAAACCGGCTCTGTGATTGACCAAATGGCCAAATGTCGGGTCTCGTTAATATTTTGTTGATAAAAGAAAGGCATAAAAAAAAGCTTTGAGTTAGATTGCACCGCAGTTCATACTGCAAATTAAACATAAATACATATAAAATTTAAAGATGATTTTATCCGACTCTAGAATATTAGAAGAAATCGCAAAAGGCACGATCAAAATTGAACCCTATGATCGTCAGGACTTAGGAAGCAATAGTTACGATGTACATTTAGGTAAGTGGTTAGCGACTTATGACAATAATGTACTAGACGCAAAAGCACATAATACCATTTCCTATTTTGAAATTCCAGACGAAGGCTATGTTTTAGAACCCACTGGTTTTTATTTAGGGGTTACTTTAGAGTATACCGAAACGCATGCGCATGTTCCCTTTCTTGAAGGAAAATCATCAACAGGGCGACTGGGTATTGACATTCATGCGACTGCAGGTAAAGGGGATGTAGGTTTTTGTGGATACTGGACTTTAGAAATTTCTGTAAAGCAACCCGTGCGTGTATACAAAGGCATGCCTATTGGACAATTAATTTATTTCCCTGTGGACGGTGAAATTGAAGTTGCTTACAACAAAAAAACAAATGCTAAATATAGCGGCCAGCCTGAAAGGCCGATAGAGAGTATGATGTGGAAGAACAAATTTTAATAGTACTTTCAAATAGCAAAATCCTTAGTTACCACTAAGGATTTTTTTTGGTTTTATAAGCAAGTGCCCACAACAATACATCCTCATAACTTTCGATTCCTTTTGCTTGTTTATTCCATAATAGGAATTGATTGTACATTTCGGCAGTTCCTTTTATTTGCAAGTCCTGCTTTTTAAGAAAAAAGTTTCTAATGAATTTTCTGTCTTCCATCACTTTTGGAAGTAGTAACTTTTTATTACGTTCAACCATTTCTTTGTACAATGTAAAGTCCCCTCTTTTAACAATGAATTGCAAATGAGCATATTGGGCATAAGTAAACATTTGCAGCTGGGTGGAATAATGTACGATGGGGTCCTTACTTTCAGTCCCAATGACAAAAGCAATAAAATTAGCCTCTTCCTCGGATGCATACCCTAATTGATGGGCCATTTCATGACTTATGGTAAAGGCTTGGGTTAAAACAGGAAGGTCTCCTCGAATGATGGCCTCCCCCGTGATTGGATGGTAAAATGCAGTGTAGCCTAAATAATCCCCCCAGCTTGGAAAATGGGCAATTTTTATGGAAGCAGGGGAATAATGTAAAAAGGGGCGATTTTTGCTAATTTCCTTGAATTCTGCTCCAATTTTACTCGAAATTGACTGAAAATGGAGGTTTTTTGCCTCAAAATTGGATATTTTTTCTCTCGTTTTATTCAATTCTTCTATCAAAGAAAGGCTAAGACTGTCCATTTGCTTTTCGGTATAATTGGAGGGCACCTGTAAATTAAAATCCTTAGCGGGATTTTGTTTTTGGTAATTCAGCCCCCAGCATAGTTCAAAAACAATGAACAACCCTGTAAATTGATTGAGCCATCGAACCAATTGCTGTGTCCAGAATGCCCTATCTCTCCATCGTTTATAATGGAGCCAAATCCACTTGAAAATGCTGAAAATCAATAGGATAATTAAGCCCAAATACACCCATTCCCCAATTGAAAAACCAAATATTCCCGAAATAGAACGTAATACAGTGCTTAAGGGACGAAATATAAACGGGGTATAAATATGGGATACCGTACTTGGAAAAAAGCCAATTATCCATATCAAAAGTGCTAAAACATACCTTAAGTAGTTCCATGGGAGTTTTTGACCTAATTTAGTGCGCTTATACATTGAATAATTAATACTGTAAAATTAGGATAAAGTTTGTCTTTTGATAGCTTTTTACTAACTTTGCCAACCCTTAAAGTACGGTTATGGGCCAAAACAGAACATTTGAAATACCATTTGTAGGTTTAACGGCCGGTGAACATATGTTCGAATACCATATTCAGGATAAGTTCTTTGTTGATTTTGGGCCTCAGGAATTTAGCAACTGTGACACGCAAATCAAGTTAAAATTGGATAAGCATCAAGGCTTTATGCAATTACACTTTGATGTGGATGGAAAAGTGGATACACAATGCGATCGTTGCGGTAATCCCCTAACGGTTCAATTGTGGGATGAGTTTAATTTAATCATTAAACTAGTTGACGAACCAGACAAGATGAACAGTCAAGAGGAAGATCCAGACATCTACTATATTGACCATCACGAAAGTCACATTAGTATTGCTGCTTGGATTTATGAATTCATCACCTTGAGTTTTCCATTGCAACATATTTGTAAGGAAAATGAAAAAGGAGAATCCACCTGTAATCAAAAAGCTTTGGCCGAATTGCAAAAGCTCATGTCTGCTCCTTTAGAGACCAGAAATGAAAATTTGTGGAAAGGCCTAGAACAATTCAAAGATGGACTTGAGGGAGAAGAAGAAGAAGATGCGTAAGCATCTGATGTATAGAAGGGTAAAAAAACTAGAAGTAAAACAACTAGAAGTAAAACAACTAGAAGTAAAACAAGTAGAAGTAAAAAGAAGTAGAAATAAATATAAAGTAAAAATCTAAAACATAAGAGATGCCTAATCCTAAACGCAGACACTCACAACAACGTAGTGCTAAAAGAAGAACTCACTATGTAGCACAAGAAGTAACCTTAAGCACGGATGGTACAACAGGAGAAATCCATGTTCGTCATCGCGCGCATGTTCAAGAAGGTAAATTGTACTACAAAGGAAAATTAGTAGCTGAAAAAGCGCCGCTAAAAGCTTAATTAAAATGAATATTGGAATAGATATGATGGGTGGTGATTTCGCGCCACTGGAAGCTGTAAAAGGAGTTCAACAATATCTTTCTAATTCCGAACATACTATATTCTGCATTGGTGAAGAAACCCAGTTGAAAGAATTATTTCAACAATACGGGGTGTCTTCACCTTTTTTGCATATTGTACATGCCCCAGATGCAATTGGCTATCATGAACATCCAACAAGAGCTTTAAAAGAAAAACCAAATTCTTCCATTGCAATTGGATTCAAATTATTAGCCGAAGGTACTATTGATTCCTTTGGAAGTGCGGGTAATACTGGAGCGATGTTGGTGGGTGCCATGTTTACTATCAAACCCATAAAGGGAGTTTTAAGACCCACCATTGCAAGTTTACTTCCTAAATTAGAAGGTAAGACAGGAATATTAGTGGACGTTGGGTTAAACGCCGACTGTAAACCAGAACAATTGAATCAGTTCGCTATTTTAGGTAACTTATACGCTAAGCATATTTTAAATATTGAAGATCCTAAAGTGGGATTGTTAAATATGGGCGAAGAGGAAGGCAAAGGAAATTTATTAGCACAAGCAACCTACCCTGTCCTAAAAGAAAATACCCATATACAATTCATGGGCAATGTAGAAGGTCGTGATTTATTTAATGGCAAGGCTGACGTAATTGTTTGTGATGGATTCACTGGAAACATTGTTTTAAAAACAGCTGAAGCAATGTATGATGCTGCTGCGCATCAAGGTCTTGGAAACGATTCTTTTTTTAGTCGTTATCACTTTGAAAATTATGGTGGCACCCCAATTTTAGGGGTGAATAAACCAGTGATTATTCAACATGGCATTAGTAATGCTAAAGCATTTTGCAATTTGATTAAATTGTCAGAAAAAATGATTGAATCAAAATTCTGCGATATCATTGCCTCCAACTTCGAGAATTTGTAATTGGATTTTACTAACATCCCTTAGTTTTTCATTATTTTATCTTATTTTCACTTTAGCAATAAATGCTTTCAATATTTATGTGGTATAACAATATTCTCGAAACCATTGGCAACACACCGTTAATCAAACTTAATAAAATTACGGAAGTAATTCCTGCAACAATACTAGCCAAAGTGGATTACTTTAATCCAGGTAATTCTATTAAAGATAGAATGGCATTAAAGATGGTTGAAGTAGCAGAAGCGGAAGGAAAATTAAAGCCAGGTGGCACTATTATTGAATGTACCAGCGGAAATACGGGGATGGGTTTAGCATTAGCCGCGGTGGTAAAAGGATACAAATGTATTTTTACTACGACTGATAAACAGAGCAAAGAAAAAATGGATATCCTTCGTGCAGTGGGTGCTGAGGTAATTGTTTGTCCAACCAATGTGACTCCAGAGGATCCAACAAGTTATTATTCTGTTGCAAGAAAATTAGCAGCAGAAATTCCCAATTCTTATTTTTTTAACCAGTATGATAATTTAGCCAATCGTTTAGCGCATTATGAAACCACGGGTCCGGAAATTTGGAAACAAACCGAAGGGAAAATTACCCACTTGGTTTGTACTGCAGGAACAGGAGGTACCATCACCGGCACTGCAAAATATTTAAAAGAACAAAACCCCCATATTAAAATTTGGGCGATTGATCCAATTGGTTCTTTACTAACACATTATTTTCACACAGGTATCGTAGAAATGAATTACGTCAAACCCTATATCGCAGAAGGCTTTGGGGAGGATTTTGTGCCTGCCAATTATGATATGTCTGTCATTGACCATTTTGAACAAGTAACCGATAAGGAAGGGGCAATCATGACACGCCGTTTGGCTAAAGAAGAAGGCCTGTTTTGTGGCTATAGTGCTGGCAGCTGTTTACAAGGTTTAATCCAATTGTCTGCCCCACTCACTGCATCCGATTTAGTAGTTTGTATCTTTCATGATCATGGCAGCAGGTATGTAGGCAAAGTCTACAATGATGATTGGATGGCTTCAAAGGGTTTTATTTAAAACTGCTTGATTTACAATCATAAATGTGCAAATAACTCCACAATTTGTGGATTTTTTACCTCATTTAGCTCCCTTTCGCTAACACCCGTTTGGGGCATAAATTGTATATTTGTCTCTCAATATTTAAACTATGAGTAAGTACAGAGCAGGCGTTTTGTTTGGAAAAGAGTTAGAAGCTATTTACAATGATGCAAAGGATAATAATTTTGCTATTCCAGCAGTCAATACTACTGGAACAGATACGATTAATGCAGCTATTGAAACAGCGGCAAAATTAAAGTCTCCCATTATTATACAATTCTCCAATGGTGGTGCGCAATTTATTGCAGGAAAAGGGATGCCAAATGATAATTTACAAGCAAACATACAAGGCGCCATTGCGGGTGCCTTACACGTTCACCAAGTAGCAAAGTATTACGATGTGCCAGTCATTTTACACACAGACCATGCTGCAAAAAAATGGTTGCCCTGGATCAGTGCTTTAATTGACGAAAGTGAAAAATATTTCAAATTACACGGACAACCTTTATTCAGTTCTCATATGTTGGATTTGTCAGAAGAGCCCATTGAAGAGAATATTGCAACATCGGTTGAATTTTTCAAACGTATGGCTCCATTGGGTATGGGTATTGAAATTGAATTAGGGGTTACAGGTGGCGAAGAAGATGGAGTAGACAATAGTGGTATTGAAAACGACAAATTATATACACAACCAGAACACGTAGCGTATGCTTATACCGAATTGGGTAAAGTAGGTAATTTATTCACTGTTGCTGCAGCATTTGGAAACGTACACGGCGTATATAGCCCTGGTAATGTAGAATTAAAACCGGAAATTTTACACAATAGCCAACTACATATTGAGAAAACATTAGGCACTGCACCAAAACCAGTTTACTTTGTATTCCATGGTGGTTCAGGTTCTCCTCGAAATCAAATTAGAGAAGCGATTGGATATGGTGCAATCAAAATGAATTTAGATACCGATTTACAATGGGCTTTCTGGGAAGGTATCTTAGGTTATTACAAAAAGAATGAAGCTTTTTTACAAACTCAATTAGGGAATCCTGAAGGAGCTGACAAGCCAAATAAAAAATATTATGACCCTAGAGTTTGGTTAAGAAAAGGAGAAGAGTCCTTTATAAAGCGCCTAGAACAATCTTTTGAAGACTTAAACTGTATTAACAGAAACGCATAATATCAACGATTGCTCACTTAAATGCCCCACTATGAAAAATAGAGAAGAAGATATTGAAGTGAATTTAACGGGAGAAGAAACTGCAAATAATGAAACGGGTAAGCCTAGATGGTTTAAACGTATCAAAAGAGGTATCACTACTTCAACAGCAGACAAAAAAGAAACGCCTGAAGGATTATGGTCTAAATGCCCTACTTGTAATCATATTTGTACTAGCTCAGAACTAAAAGAGCATTTGTATATATGTACAAGTTGTAACTATCATCATAGAATTGGAAGTGAGGATTATTTTGATATTTTATTTGACGATCAACAATACGAGGTGTTGTATGATAATATCGTAAGCAAAGACGCATTGAATTTTACTGACTTAAAAAACTACCAAAAGCGTTTGGATGATATTCATGCTAAAACGGATTTGAAGGATTCCATGCGCGTGGGTGTTGGCAAGATGAATGGAGAAGGTTACGTAGTTGCCTGTATGGATTTTGAATTTATTGGCGGTTCACTTGGAAGTGTCATGGGCGAAAAATTTAGCCGTGCAGTTGACTATTGTATTGAACACAAGCAGCCTTTCTTAGTAATCAGTAAAAGTGGAGGAGCACGTATGATGGAAAGTGCCTTTAGCTTAATGCAATTGGCAAAAACGAGTGGAAAACTCTCCCAATTAAGTGACGCAAAATTACCATTCGTCTCCTTATTAACCGACCCTACTTTTGGTGGCATCTCTGCTAGCTTTGGTATGTTGGGGGATATTAATATTGCTGAACCTGGCGCTTTAATAGGCTTTGCAGGACCAAGGGTCATTAAGGAAACGATCAAAAAGGATTTGCCTCCTGGATTCCAACGTAGTGAGTTCTTATTGGAGCATGGCTTCTTGGATTTCATCATTGATAGAAAAGAATTAAAGAATAAACTGTCCGAAGTGGCCTTTTTATTCAGAAACTAATTGAATTATGAGGAATCGATTTATTTCTTTTTCCTAACTAACTATACTTATACTACTTTTGTCCTGGCTTAGGCCGGGACATTTTTTATGGCAAAAACAAAAGCATTAGCAGCAAAAGAATTAAACAATAGGCAAGCCTATTTTAATTACAACATTGAAGATAAATATGTTGCTGGGATGGTATTGCTTGGAACGGAAGTAAAGTCCATTCGAGAGGGCAAGGTAAGTTTTAATGACTCTTTTTGTTTTTTTGATCGTGGGGAATTATGGGTACGTAGTTTATATATCAATGCCTATTCGCACGGTTCAGCAAACAACCATATTGAAGTACATGATCGAAAATTGCTGTTAGAGAAAAGAGAATTGAAAAAAATAGAAGGCAAAGTGAAAGAAAAAGGGTTTACCATTGTTCCGTTACGCATTTTTTTTAATGAAAAGCATTATGCCAAGTTAGAAATAGGTATTGGCAAGGGTAAGAAAGAATTTGACAAACGCGAAACCATCAAGAACCGCGATGTGGACAAAGAAATAAAACGTTTACTGAAAAGATAATTTGTAGTTTTTTAATATACAATTTTGAGACGAAGTTTCGAGCCACGCGCAGACTGAGTCGAGAAATTGGAATAAAAAAACTTATTGGTATTTAGTTTTAACCTCTTCTTTATAGTTTAACTGTTCGGCCAATGCATCAGGATGGGGTTTATTTGTTGTAGCAAATGCCACCCCCAATAGCACCGTAAATATACCAAAGGACCAAGCAATTTCTTTTACAATAAACCAATAACCCCAGGCCTTATTGATTGTTGCATGTTCGGGATGTCTTAACTCGTAAATCACTTCGGTCTGCTGCCCTATTTTCTCTTTGTAGGTTTGCTTGTCTAATTTTAAAGCATAGGGCTTGCCGAACTCTGTATAGGCAGCAACGATGGAATCCCCTTGCAATGCAATGGTAGCAGGCGCTGTTTCACTATCAAAATAATCTGGCTCACGACTAAAGGGCAAGTAAAGAAAAAAACAAACCAGGAATAATATAATGGATGACTTTATCAAACTATAATAAATTAAGGATGCAATAAACGAATTTAGGAATTATTAAAACAAAAATCCCGCACAATTGAACGGGACTCTTTAGATATGATATACTTATACTAACTTTTCAATAATTAATTATTCAAGCTTCTAAAGTCAACAGGGACCAGTTTACTTACCCCAGGCTCTTGCATGGTAACTCCATAAATTACATCCACCGCACTCATCGTTTGCTTATTATGGGTTACAATAATAAATTGTGAGTTATCAGAGAACTTTTGAATCATCTGGGTGAACTTGCCAACGTTGGCATCATCCAATGGCGCATCCACCTCATCCAAAATACAGAATGGTGCTGGCTTAATTAAGTAAATTGCAAACAACATAGCTGTTGCGGTTAAGGTACGCTCTCCTCCTGACAACTGCGTAATTGATGATGGACGCTTACCTTTAGGTTTCGCTACAATTTCGACAGCAGTTTCTGCTAAATTATCTGGATCTACTAAAATTAAATCACAAGAATCTTCCTCAGTAAATAAAGCCTTGAATACTTTTTGGAAGTTTTCTCTAGCAGAATTATATGTTTCTAAGAAGGCTTGATTAGCAGTTGCTTCTACTTCTTGGATAGTTTGAAGTAAGCTTTCCTTTGCCGTTACCAAATCATTCTTTTGTTCTAAAATGAAATCATACCGCTTTTTCATTTCAGTGTAAGCTTCAATGGCTGTTGGATTCACTTCCCCCATATTTTCCAAGCGCTTCTTCATTTTTTCGGCACTTTGCTGAAGCTCCTCTAAAGTTTCTTCGGTTTGACGACCTTTCTCCAATACGTCTGCCAACTCCACTTTAAATTCAACACTTAAGCGCTCCTTCATTCCAGACAATTGTAGCTTTAAGTTATTTAGCTTATCCTTTATCTCATTGATAATTTGATCTACTAACTCTTTAGACTTAATTTGAGTACGAACTGCACTTTCTTTTTCTTGAAGCTCATTTCGTAAATTATAGTACGCTTGATCCGCCTCGTTTAATATTAATTCTTCCGATTCCTTGGTTTTTATCAAGTTCACCAATTCTTCTGATATTTGAACCAATTGAGCACTACTTTCTACAATAGCTGCAGAAGCTTCCGTTAATTGAGTAGTATTGCTTTGAATTTGTGTAAGTAAATCATTTAATTGATTTTCTTTAAACACGACTTCCTGTTGTAAAGACTCAATTTTACTTAGTTGCTTCGTTAATTGTAAATTCATTTCATTGAATTCACCTGAAGCTAAATGGTATGCCTGTTCCGCAGCTTGGTAGGCTAATTCTATTGACTCCAATTTAGCCTGGGTTTCTTGTAAGCTTATATTCAAAGCTTCCAGTGCAATCCTCGTATCTGCAATTGCAGCATGCTCTTCCTGCACCTTGTCAGCATATTCCGCCAATTTTGCTACTGTTGCAACATGGGCTGCTTGTAAATTTTCAAGTCTATTTTTATTAGCAAATACTTCGTTAATCAACGTATTAATAGACTGCTCGGTTGAGCGAATCTCATTTTCCTTTAATAATTCATTAAATTCTAAAACAGCACTGTGCTTTGTTTGTATATGGTCTTTTAAAGTATTTACTACTGACTCCTGAGCTTGAATATCAGTTAATAACTTTTCTAAATTTTTAGCACGTCCAATTTTCTTTCCTTCAAACAATCCAACACTACCTCCTGTCAAAGTATATTTCCCTTTAACGTATTTGCCTGTTTTTTCAAGGATAATACCATTAGCGCTTACTTCTAAAGCTTGTTCATTTTCCGCAATAAAAACATTGCCCAACAAATGATTTGCTAAAGCAGCATACTTACTATCAATTTCAACAACCGATAAAGCAGCAATGGTATTGGATGGAGCTGAACTTGATTGTGCACCAGCAAGCTGATCCAAAAGGAAGAAGTTAGCCTTTCCTTTTTTATTGTCATCTAATAGTTGTACCGCCTGCATCCCCTCTTTTAAATCATTTACTACGTAATAATTCAAATAAGGCTCTAATACATTTTCTACTGCAGTACGATATTGTTCTTGTACATATAAAATGTCAGATAAAATAGGCGCATTGTGATTCCAACCCGTGTTCTTATGCAAGAACTTTACACTCTCCGGATATCCTTCCATAGAGTCCACTAAACTCTTTAATAAATCGTATTCGTTTTTCTTAGCATCTAAAGTTCTTGTCTCTTCCGCCAACTTTGATCTTAATACTTCTAAAGCTTCCTGTGTTTCAAAGATGCTTGCTTTTGCTGTTTCATGTTGTGCTTGCAATGTAGCTAAATGATCCCTCTTCGCAGTTAAATCTGCCTCCTTGCCTGATAACTGCTCAGTTAGTTCTGCAATTTGACTAGCACGATGTGTTTGCTCACCGTTTAATTGCTCTTGCGATCTTAATACGTTTTGAATAGAAGTGTCAGACACCGCTACTTTTTTCTCTGCATCAAACTGGCCTCTTTGTATTTGTTGATACTCCTGACGCAAACTATCTAATACTGATCTTTGGTCATCGAACTGAGCACGCTTGTTGGTTAATTCTACCTGAGATTGTTCAACTCTATTTTTAAAATCGTTGTAGATTTTTTCTTCCTCAACCACTTGAAGCTTTGTATATTCAATTGAATCGCCAATTGTTTTTACTTGCCCCTCAGCACGATCTAAAAATTCTTGTAAGCTGGTTTCTTTGTCACTCAAATAATCCAAACGTTGAGCAGCTAAATTTTTATCATTCTCCTTTGTTCTTAATACCTGTAGTTTTTCATTGAACTCTTGTTGCAAAGTTTGCAACCCTTTCTCCTTTTCAATAAACACCAAACGTTCCTGTTCTAATGCAGCTTCTTCCAAAGCGATTTGGGCTTCTAGCTGAATTTTTTTATCTGTTTCTGTTTCTTGTTGCTCAGTAAGCTCTTTGTAGCTTAAATTAAAACCTTCTAAAGATGCAATCGCTAGTTCAATAGCAGTTTCTTGATAATCTTTTTTAATCTCAAAATATTTTTCTGCCTTCTTTGCTTGGTTTTCTAAGGTTTTTAATTGGTTATTAATTTCAAATAATAAATCTTCAATTCTAGACAAATCCTGTTCAGTCGCATCTAATTTATTCTTCGCTTCTTTCTTTCTTGTTTTGTAAATAGTAATACCAGCTGCTTGTTCTAACATTTTACGACGACTATTATCTTTATCCTTGATAATATCATCTACCATACCTAATTCAATAATAGCATAACTGTCGGTACTTACGCCTGTATCCATAAATAAATTGTGGATGTCTTTCAAACGACAAGCCACATCATTTAAACGGTATTCACTTTCTCCATTTTTATAATAACGACGTGTCACCGTAATGGTGCTAAATTCTGTAGGTAATAAATTTTTGGTGTTTTCGAAAGTTAAACTCACTTCCGCCATACTACTGGCATTTCTTGTTTTACTTCCATTGAATACCAAAGAGTCTAAATTTTCAGATCTTAAGGCTGAAATCTTAGATTCACCAATTACCCATCTAATACTATCAATGATATTACTCTTACCACAACCATTTGGTCCAATGATACCTGTTATGCCCTCGTCAAAACTGACAATAGTTTTATCAGCAAAACTCTTGAACCCCTTGATTTCTAATGACTTTAATCTCACTTTTGTAACGCTTTAAAATGTCTGCGAACATAAGAAAAAGACACTAGAATTCAAGCAAAAAATGGCATTTTATAGGGAATTGTGGGAAAATTAAGCCTTACTAACAAGTCGCCCACCTTCTGTAGTTAAAGTACGAGATGGGAACTTATTTACTACCATAAAATCGTGGGTAGCCATTACAATTGCGGTTTCGCCATCTTTGGCAATTTGGAACAATAATTGCATGATTTCATCACTTGTTTCAGGGTCTAAACTACCCGTTGGCTCATCGGCCAAAATTAATTTAGGGGAGTTTAATAAAGCGCGGGCAATGTCCACCCTTTGTTGCTCACCTCCACTCATTTCAAAGGTCATTTTAAAGCCCTTATTTTGCAATCCAACTTTGGACAATACATCCTCAATTTTTTGTTCAATCAGCTTCTCATCCTCCCAACCAGTTGATTTAAGGACGAATCTTAGGTTTTCATGTACATTCCTATCCGTCAATAGTTGAAAATCTTGAAAAACTACCCCCAAATTACGACGTAAAAAAGGCAGGGTTTTCCAAGTCATTTCCTTTAATTTAAATCCTACAACGTCTCCTTCCCCTTCTGTCAGGGTCAATTCACCATATAAGGTTTTCAATAAACTACTTTTCCCAGTTCCAGTTTTACCCACTAGGTACACAAACTCCCCTGTTTCCACTCTAAAGTTTACGTCCTGAAGAATCAAACTACCGCTTTGGTAGATATTTGCATTTTCAATATTGACCACTATTTCTGACATACTTTCTAATTTATCTGTGTTGATTGATCCCTTTTGTTAAACATGAAGTTAATAGCTAAACAGCTCTTCGCCAAAATCACCTTTTAGCAAGAGTTCCTTTTTATTCGATGCTTCTACTCTTCCAATTATTTGAGCATCAATACCTAATGAAGAGGCAATTGAAATTAAAGTTTCAGCTTTAGATGCCTCAGTAAATATTTCTAATCGATGCCCCATGTTAAATACCTGGTACATTTCCCTTGCATTGGCACCCGAATTGGCTTGAATCAAAGTAAAGATGGGTGGGATCGGCATAAAATGGTCTTTGACAATACGCATATTGCCTGGCAAATATTTCATGCACTTGGTTTGTCCACCACCACTGCAATGTATCATCCCTTTAACCGCATCAAAATGATCCGTTAAGATGGCTTTTACCAAAGGGGCGTAAGTTCTTGTTGGGCTTAATAATAGTTTACCCACCGAGATATTGCCATATCCTGGAATCTCCATGGTGTCAGTTACTTTATTCTTGCCTATGTATACTACCGAATCAGCTAAACTGGGTTCAAAGGTCTCTGGATATTTAGTGGCATACTCCTTGCTTAATACATCGTGACGCGCACTGGTTAATCCATTACTCCCTAGTCCACTATTATATTCCATTTCATAATTTGCCTTTCCATGACTTGAGAATCCAACAATTACTTGGCCCGGGGCAATTAAATCGTTGGTGATTAATTGGGACTTTGGCCATCTTGCTGTCATTGTTCCATTAACGGCAATGGTTCTCACCACATCCCCCACATCGGCTGTTTCACCTCCCAAAAAAGATATGTTTACTCCATAGGATTTTAGGGTATTGAAAAATTCTTGCGTGCCATTAATTACTTGACTTAAAATTTCGCCTGTAATGGCCGATTTATTTCGGTCAATGGTGGATGAAAATAAAATTTGATCATAAATACCAACACATAATAAATCATCTAAATTCATCGCGATAGCATCCTGTGCGATGCCCTTCCAAACGCTTGCATCTCCCGTTTCTTTCCAATAAATATAGGCCAAAATACTTTAGTATTTTGGC
>CANKWR010000029.1 GCA_947487525.1 Bacteroidota bacterium | reverse complement strand
GCTTGATCCCTTCTCCTAAGCATGTGATTGTAGAAAAGGATGCGAAAACCGGTAAAATGGTAGATTGGGTGTATGCAAAAGAACAAACCGCGCAATCTATGTTAAAAATTTTAGGTTACCTCCGTTCGTAATGGATAATGACTGTTTTAAGGACATAATATTGAATTATGGCCTTTTTTATGCCATTTAGTCTTGTTTTCGCCTTGTTAAATGTAAGTTAAGCGCCAAGATGACTTGAAAACAAATTTGTAGGGCATTTTGAAAATCCCTAATTTTGGTACAAATAGTAGAAGATATGTACCCTGCAGAGATTGTTTTACCAATGAAAGCTGAATTAGTAGATAATGGTTTTGAAGATTTAAAAACTGCTTCAGAGGTAGAAAGTGCAATTAAAAATGAGGGGACTACATTGGTCGTGATTAATTCTGTTTGTGGTTGTTCAGCTGGTGCTTGTCGCCCAGGTGTTTTGATGGCGGTTGCGAATGCAACAGTGAAGCCAGATAGAATCACAACTACTTTTGCTGGGTTCGATTTAGAGGCGGTAAATAAAGTAAGAGAATACCACTTGCCTTATCCTCCCTCTTCTCCGGCAATTGCGCTTTTTAAAAATGGGGAACTAGTAAGTATGGTTGAAAGACATCATATTGAAGGAAGTCCGGCTCAAGTGATCGCACAACATTTAATTTCAGTGTTTAACCAACATTGTAATTAATAAAAATAGTAAAGAGTTTTTGTTTTTAGATGGGTTAGTAAAATACGGCCGCACTTTCTAGTGTGGCCTTTTTTTTAAATCGAATACAAGTAAAATGAATATTTCTAAGTAACATTGCAATACCTTATTCAAACACAATATGTACCCTAATTTATATTATTTAATCGAGGATTTATTTGGCATAAGAATCAACGCGCTGAAATTGATTAATTCCTTCGGATTCTTTGTGGCATTGGCTTTCATGGCATCAGGGTATGTTTTGTATAAGGAACTTAAACGCAAAGAGAAAAATGGCGATTTTGTTTCCATCGAAGAGAAAGTAACGATTGGTGCGCCAGCCACGATGAATGAATTATTAATGAGCTTTGGATTTGGTTTTTTGTTTGGCTATAAAATTATTGGTGCTTTCGTTATTGAGAATGCACTCAATAATACACAGGCATTTATTTTATCAACTCAGGGAAGTTTGCCCGCAGGTTTGTTCGTAGGTGCAATTATGGGGTACTTAAAATGGAAAGAGAAGGATAAGGCCAAATTAGTAAAGCCTGAAATAAAAACATTTTCGGTATGGCCTAGTGACAGAGTGGGAGATATTGTATTACAAGCGGCGCTATGGGGATTTCTTGGCGCGAAAATTTTTCACAACTTAGAAAATCTCGATGATTTTACTAAAGATCCCATTGGTGCTTTAATTTCATTTAGTGGATTGACTTTTTATGGTGGATTAATCATTGCAACCATTGCAATAATTATTTACATACGCAAATACAATATTCGCGTAATTCATTTTGCTGATGCAATGGCACCTACCATGTTGTTTGCCTATGCAGCAGGAAGAATAGGTTGTCATATGAGTGGTGATGGAGATTGGGGAATTGTGAATTTACAACCCAAGCCATTTTCCTGGCTTCCCGATTGGATCTGGGCATATAACTACCCCCATAATGTGGTGAATGAAGGAGTTGCCATCCCAGGATGCGTTGGACCTTATTGCAATGCCCTGCTTCAACCCGTTTTCCCAACCACTTTTTATGAGGTCATTGGTACTTTCTTGCTTTTTGGTATCATGTGGTTATGGCGTAAAAAAATCACCCAACCCGGAATTTTGACCGGGATGTATTTGATTTTTGCTGGAGGAGAACGATTTTTAATTGAAAAAATTAGGGTAAACAATAAAATCACTTCTTTGCCTTTTCAGCCAACCCAGGCTGAATTCATTTCAATTATCTTAATTTTGTGTGGAATGACCTTTTTGGTCTTTGCTAAAAAGTGGTTCCCTACATTAAAACATAACGCTTAAAACTTACACTATGCCATCATTTGATATTGAAAGTTCGGTTGACATTCAGGCCTTAGACAATGCTGTGAATGTAGTCAAAAAAGAAATCACTAATCGATTTGATTTCAAAGGAATACACGTTGTAATTGAATTAAATAAGAAAGATTATTTAATCAAATTAGAGTCAGATTCTGAAATGAAACTGCAACAAATTGTAGACGTACTTTTAAGCAGATCCATCAAACAAGGAATTGACGCAAATGCCTTTGACTTATCCAAAGAACCACAGCCAAGTGGTAAAATCTATAAAAAGGATATCCCAGTGCGAAATGGTTTAAAGCAGGAAGACGCTAAAAAAATAGTCAAGTTTATCAAGGATAAAGGGCTAAAAGTACAAACTGCCATCATGGACGATATTATTCGTGTTACCGGCAAGAAAATTGATGATTTACAAGAGGTTATCGCAGCTTGTAGGACTGAAAATTTTGGTGTGCCTTTACAGTATAATAATATGAAGGCCTAATTTAAGCTTAATACCCTCAAATATTTGGCAAAAAGGGCGTTTTAGCCTAAATTTGCGACCTATTCAATAATTGTACGGCAAAAACCGTGCTTCCTTAAAAATTCATTAAATGAAACAAGGTATCCACCCAGAAGCTTATCGCTTCGTAGTTTTTAAAGACATGAGTAACGGAACTTCTTTTTTAAGCAAGTCTGCTGCAAATACTAAAGAAACCATTTTGTTTGAAGACGGCAACGAATATCCAGTGATCAAATTGGAGATTTCAAACACTTCACATCCTTTTTACACAGGTAAAAATATGTTAGTGGATACTGCTGGTCGTATCGACAAATTCAACAAGCGTTACGCAAAAAAGCAATAAGAGTCAACTTTTAAAAGTTGTATTTTATACCCTATTGAACCCTTTCTTGCCAAGCAAGAAAGGGTTTTTTATGAATGAGCACGTTGGCGGACTCATTTATACTTACCTTTGTTCACCTTAACTTTTAATCATGCTTAAATTAGATATTCTTGCTTTTGGAGCACATCCTGACGATGTTGAATTAGGTTGTGCGGGTTCTTTATTGGGTGCCATTGCAGAAGGTAAAAAAGTAGGTGTCATTGATTTGACAAAAGGGGAGTTAGGTACCAGAGGCACCACCTCACAAAGACTCAAAGAAGCACAATTGGCATCTGAGATTTTGGGTTTAACAGTGAGAGAAAATTTGGGAATGGCAGACGGCTTTTTTAAAAATAACCAGGAACATCAGTTTGCCATTATTGAAACCATTCGCCGATTCCAGCCAACTATTATTTTTTGTAATGCGCCCGAGGACCGTCATCCCGATCATGGTCGAGCGGCAAGCCTTATAGAAGATGCTGCATTTTTATCTGGACTGGTTAAAATTCAAACAGTACACAACGGTGTACCTCAAGAAGCTTGGAGACCAACACAAGTGTTTCATTATATACAATCTAGAAGTTTAGCACCCAATTTTGTGGTGGATATTAGTAAGCATATGGATAAAAAGATGGAATCAATCATGGCACATAGTTCACAATTTTTTGATCCCAACTCCAATGAACCGGATACCTTTATTTCAAGTGCTGCATTTTTAGAGTTTGTAAAAGGCAGGGCCAAAGAATTAGGTCAACAAATTGGGGTGGAATATGCCGAAGGATTTATTACTAAAAAAATATTAGGTTTAGGAAGCTTGGATGCGATTATTCAAAACAAAACCTAGTAACTGCATTAAAATTGTACAAAAAAATTAAAAAGAGCAATCTCAAATTTCTATTTACAAAAAAATTCTTTTATACTTTATAATTCACCATTATGTCTATCGTTAAAGTAGGTTTAGTTCAAATGACTTGTAGTGCGGATGTAAATGCCAACAAGCAAAAAGCTATTGAAAAAATTAAAGAGGCTGCTAAGCAAGGGGCAAATATTATTTGCTTACAGGAATTATATACTTCACTTTATTTTTGTGATGTAGAATCCTATGAAAATTTTAAATTAGCGGAACCTATTCCGGGTAAAACCACGGATGAACTTTCAATTTTAGCTAAGGAATTTGGGGTAGTGATTATTGCCTCTTTATTTGAAAAAAGAGCAGAAGGCTTATACCATAACACCACAGCTGTTTTAGACGCAGATGGTGCCTATTTAGGCAAGTATCGAAAAATGCATATTCCGGATGATCCTGCTTATTATGAAAAGTTTTATTTCACCCCAGGTGATTTAGGGTATAAAGTTTTTAAAACAAAATTTGCGACCATTGGGGTGTTAATTTGTTGGGATCAATGGTATCCCGAAGCTGCTAGAATTACTAGTTTAATGGGTGCTGAAATGTTATTTTATCCAACTGCGATTGGTTGGGCAACGGCACAGGATGAAGCAACCAATGTGGAGCAATACAATGCGTGGCAAACCATTCAACGTAGTCATGCGGTAGCAAATGGAGTGCCCGTGATTAGTGTTAACCGTGTAGGTATAGAGCAGGATGGATTAATGAAATTCTGGGGTGGAAGTTTTGTGAGTAATCCATTTGGCACTTTATTATACAAGGCTTCGCACGATCAGGAAGAAGTGGCTGTCATTGATATAGATACCGACAAGTCGGATAGTTATCGTACCCATTGGCCGTTTTTACGAGATCGAAGAATTGACTCTTACGTACCCATTACTAAAAGATATATTGACGAAGAAAATGCTTAATAGTACACCAACGCCGAAATCATTAGGTTATTATTTCCCCGCTGAATTTGCGAAGCACGATGCTATGTGGTTAAGCTGGCCACATAAGGAAGAAAGTTGGCCTGGGAAAATTGCCGCCATCTATCCTTCTTACTGCGAATTCATTAAAGTGGTTTCATTCACTGAAAGAGTATGTATTAATGTGTTAAATGATAAGATGCGTCAGTCTGCAGCCAAAATGTTAGAATTGGCAGGGGTGGATATGACTCGAGTACAATTTTATTTACATCCCACCAACGATGCTTGGTGTAGAGACCATGGACCCAGTTTTTTAATTCGTAATCATAAGGAACAAGCTAAAGCCATTGTGGATTGGAATATCAACGCCTGGGGTGGAAAATATCCTCCCTATGATTTAGATGATGCAATTCCTACTCATATTGGAAAAGCATTGGACCTGCCTATCTTTTATCCAAATATAATTATGGAAGGCGGTTCGGTGGATTTTAATGGAACAGGTACGGTGTTAACTTCAAAATGTTGTTTGTTAAATCCAAATCGCAATCCGGATTTAAGCCAGGATCAAATTGAAAGATATTTATGCAATTACTATGGAGTAGAACAAGTGTTGTGGGTGTCAGAAGGAATTGTAGGGGATGATACCGATGGCCATATTGATGATACAGTACGTTTTGTAAATGAGGATACGGTAGTCACTGTTGTGGAGTCTAATGTATTGTCAGAAAACTATGATTTACTTCAGCAAAACTTGAAGGAGTTAAAAGCAATGCGTTTAGCCAATGGCAAACAATTAAATATTGTTGAATTACCTATGCCTGCTGATGTCATTTATGAAGAACAAATGTTGCCAGCCTCTTATGCTAATTTTTATATTAGCAATGGACATATCATTGTACCTACTTATCGCTGTGCACAGGATGACAAAGCCATGCAAATTATTCAATCCTGTTTCCCAACAAGGGAAGTGGTTGGAATTGACTCCACAGACATCATTTGGGGTTTGGGTAGCTTTCATTGTTTAAGTCAACAGGAACCAAGCATAGATCAAAATATATAAAATGAAAATATTTTTAAAAATCAACTTTTTCTTTTTGCTTATTTTGATATTTGCATGTAATAACTTTCAATACAAAGCAACCAATCAATTTTATAAGCAACAAGCTGCATCATTCATCAAAGAAATAGCTGCAGTCCCATTTCCTGTGCTAGATAGCATTAATAATATCAATGCCCCACAATGGGTTGGGACTACCAATTTTGATTTACGTAAACCCAATTTTGTGGTTATTCACCACACTGCCCAAAATTCCTGTGAGGAAACACTTCGGACTTTTACTTTAGAAAGAACCAAAGTAAGTGCACACTATGTAATTTGTAAAGACGGGACGGTGCATCATATGTTAAATGATTATTTCCGTGCATGGCATGGAGGTGTTGCAAAATGGGGTAATGCAACTGATATTAATTCAAGTTCCATTGGCATAGAAATAGACAACAATGGTATTGAGCCTTTTGAACCAAAGCAAATTTCGAGTTTGATGAATTTATTGTTGACGCTGAAAAATAAATACAAGATACCGGAAACGAATTTTATTGGCCATGCCGATATAGCACCAACCAGAAAAAATGACCCCAATATTCATTTCCCTTGGGCATTATTGGCTAAGAAAGGATTTGGGGTTTGGTATGAACCAGATGCCAATTTTACTTTACCGAATAATCTTACCGTTCCTTATGCATTGGCACTGGTGGGCTATGATGTAAAGGATACCACCGCAGCCATCATTGCATTTAAGCGTCATTTTAGACAAGACAGTACTGCTTTGGTAACCGAAGCAGATAAGTCCGTGATGGCCCAAATTATCCAAAAAAAGTTGGGTTTACCAGAGGTAAAAGCCGTAGGCAAATAAATCATCTTTTTTTTGTGAACTAACAAATGTTAGCGTAATTTTATGCAAATTTTATTTGTATGGATTTTAACTTAACTGAAGAGCAATTAATGATTCAAAAAGCGGCTCGTGAATTTGCGCAACAACAATGTTTGCCTGGTGTTATTGAAAGAGACGAACATCAAAAAGTACCTAAAGAACAATTATTACAATTAGCACAACTTGGTTTTATGGGTATGATGACCGACCCAAATTATGGTGGTGCTGGAATGGATACCATTAGTTATGTACTTGCTATGGAAGAAATTAGTAAAGTAGACAGTAGTGTGAGTGTTGCTATGAGTGTGAACAATAGTTTAGTATGCTGGGGATTAGAGCATTTTGGAAATGAAGAACAAAAGAAAAAATATTTAACACCATTGGCGCAAGGGATGAAGGACAATGAATTATATATTGGTGCTTTCTTATTGAGTGAACCGGAAGCAGGAAGTGACGCTACGCATCAACATACAAATGCGGTTGACCAAGGAGATTATTATGTGATTAATGGGGTTAAAAACTGGATTACCAATGGTTCTACTGCCAATGTTTATTTGGTAATTGCACAAACCGACTATACTAAAGGGCATAAAGGAATCAATGCTTTTATTGTAGAGAAAAATACACCAGGTATCACGGTTGGACCCAAAGAAAATAAAATGGGTATTAGAGGAAGTGATACGCATGCTATTTCATTTTTAGATGTACAAGTGCCTAAAGAAAATAGAATAGGGGCGGAGGGCTTTGGATTTAATTTTGCTATGAAAACTTTAAATGGTGGACGTATTGGCATCGCGGCCCAAGCATTGGGTATTGCGAGTGGTGCCTACGAATTAGCGCTTGCTTATAGTAAAGAACGAAAAACTTTTGGTAAGCCAATCCACGAGCATCAAGCCATTCAATTTAAATTAGCTGAAATGGCTACTAAAATTGAAACAGCAAGACTTTTGTGTTTTAAAGCTGCATGGGAAAAGGACAATCACTTGGATTATACCACTACTGCTGCCATGGCTAAATTATATGCAAGTGATACTGCGATGTGGGTGGCTACAGAAGCAGTGCAAATACATGGAGGATATGGTTTTGTAAAAGAATTTCATGTGGAAAGATTAATGCGTGATGCAAAAATCACTCAAATTTATGAGGGCACGACCGAGATTCAAAAAATGGTCATTGGTCGAAGCATTACAAGGTAAATTATCCAAATTGGACTAATTTAGCGCTATGTCTATTAATAAGGAACAATATCTAACCATAAAGGCGCAATTAGCTCCTCATGCAGTTGAACTCATTGCGGTAAGTAAAACCAAGCCCAATGAGGATCTACAATCATTATATGACATGGGTCACCGCGCTTTTGGTGAAAATTATGTCCAGGAATTAGTAGATAAGGAAGCGAGTTTGCCAAAGGACATTCAATGGCATTTTATTGGACATTTACAATCCAATAAGGTAAAGTATATAGCGCCATTTGTACATTTAATACACGGTGTAGATTCAGAAAAATTATTACAAGAAATTAATAAACAAGGGGCAAAGCAAAACAGGATTATCAATTGTTTATTGCAAGTGCATATCGCAACCGAAGAAACTAAGTTTGGATTTGATGGCCCTGCCTTACATGAACTTTTTGTGAGTGGGAGGGTTAGCCAATATCCCCATGTGCGTATTTGTGGTTTAATGGGGATGGCTAGTTTTTCCGATAATCAAACATTGCTAAATGAGGAGTTTAGTTTACTGAAGTCTTATTTTGACAAAGCAAAACTAGCTTTTCCTGAAGGACAATTTAATACATTGAGTATGGGTATGAGTTCTGATTATAGTTTGGCAATTTCAAAAGGAAGTACCATGGTGCGTATTGGAAGTTTATTGTTTGGAGCAAGAAACTATACGAAAAACTAAATAACTAATAAATAAACGAATAACTACATAAAAAGGAGCCCTAAAGGCTCCTTTTTAAATGCTACTTTATGTACATATTATTATGTCAATATTATTTTGAAGTTAAATTCAAATTCGAATCTTTATTATTTCTTTTTGGGAATTGCGTTGTCAAATACCAAATGGGTAAAAGCTTTCACTCCAACAATGAATCCTGATTCATCTAAATAAAAATCGGGTGTATGATGCGGACCAGCATTTTTAGCATCGGTACCTTTTGGAAGTGCCCCTAAATTAAAAAAGAAGCTAGGGGCTTTAGCAGCATAAAATGAAAAATCTTCGGCACCAGTTACCCAAGTGGATTCAGAAACATTGGCTTCGCCAGCAGCTTTTAATAAGGAGGGTAATGTTTTTTTAACCAACGCGGGGTCATTGTAGGTTACTAATGTTTTTGTATCAATGTTTACATCAGCGGTAGCTCCAGAACTAGCTGCAATGGATTTTACTGTATGTTTGATTCTCTCATGTACTTCTTCCTGCATTTTGCTGTCTAATGTTCGGATTGTACCCGTCATTTCGGCGGTCTCTGGAATAATATTGGATCTTACACCACTATTAATGGTACCCACAGTAATCACCAATGGAGCTTTAGTTAAATCCATTTGACGACTTACAATATGCTGTAGTCCTTCAATAATTTGTGCAGAGGCAGCAATGGGATCAACACCACCCCAAGGTTGAGATCCATGACTTCCTTTCCCATTTACTTTAATGGTAAACCAATCAGAGGAAGCCATAAAGGCGCCAGATTTGTATTTTAAAGTACCTACAGGTGTTTGAGAAGAAATATGTATTCCGTAAACGGCTTCTACTTTTGGATTGTCTAATGCGCCTTCTTTAATCATTAATGGAGCACCGCCTTCCTCATTTCCAGGAGTGCCTTCTTCTGCTGGTTGGAATAAAAATACCACGGTTCCTGGCACGTCTTTTTGTAATGCACTCAATACTTTTGCTGTTGCCATTAACATTGCGGTATGCGAATCATGACCACAGGCATGACTTACACTCACTTTTTGTCCATTGTATTCAGCGGTTACTTTTGATGCAAAAGGAATGGGGGTTCTTTCATAAACAGGAAGTGCATCTATATCAGCCCTAAGCGCTACTACTGGACCCGGTTTACCGCCTTTTAATACTGCGACTACGCCAGTTTTTGCAACTGGGTATCTTACCTCCACATTGGGCAATGTTTTTAAAAATTCAGCAATATACTTTCCAGTATTTACTTCTCTATTGGAAAGTTCGGGGAATTCATGAAAATGTCTTCTCCAGTTGATGAGTTGAGGTTCAACCTCCTTAAGTAATTCATTGTAATTTTTAGGAAGCTCTTGAGCGATGCTTGAAAAGCTACTTGTAATAAAAATGGCAAGAAATAATTTTCGCATTGTTTTCTGTTTATAATTATAATAATCTTTTTGTAATATCAATTTGGCGTCAGCCTATGAAGTATAATTTGTTTAGGATTGGTATTCGCCAAATACGCTTCTTAATGTGTCTGAAATTTCTCCCAATGTGCAGTGATGTTCTACTGCTTCAATTACCACTGGCATTAAATTGTTTGTGCCTAAAGCTGCATTCTTGATGGACAATAAACATGCTTTTACTTTTGCATCGTCTCTTTGGGATTTAAAGGCAATTAATTTTTCAATTTGTTCCTGCCTTATTTTTTCATCAATCCTAAGTATTGGAATGTGGGTACTGGTCTCTGACTTAAATTCATTTACGCCAACGATGATCTTTTCTTTTGATTCAATTTTTTTCTGGTAAGCATAGGCACTATCTGCAATTTTGTTTTGCATGAATCCGTTTTCGATAGCCATTACACTTCCACCCATTTCATCAATTTGTTGCATTATTTTCAAAGCTTCTTGCTCCACCTGATTGGTTAAATTTTCAATGAAATAACTTCCTGCCAACGGATCTACTGTGTCAGTGACACCACTTTCAAAAGCCACTATTTGTTGAGTTCTTAAGGCAATACTTGCTGCTTCCTGTGTTGGTAAACCCAATGCTTCATCGAATCCATTGGTATGTAGGCTTTGTGTACCGCCTAAAACAGCTGCTAGGGTTTGTAAAGTTACCCTACTAATATTGTTATGGGGTTGTTGTGCAGTGAGTGTTGCGCCTCCTGTTTGTGTATGAAATCGTAACATTAGGGCTTTTTCGTCTGTTGCGCCAAGTTCTTTCATAATGGTTGCCCACATTTTTCGCGCTGCTCTAAACTTAGCAACTTCTTCAAATAAGTTATTGTGTGCATTAAAGAAAAAAGAAAGTCTTTTGCCAAATACATTAATATCAAGTCCTTTTTCTTGTGCTGCTTTTACATAGGCTTTTCCATTGCTTAATGTAAATGCAATTTCTTGCACCGCTGTACTACCAGCTTCTCTGATATGATAGCCTGATATGCTGATACTATTCCATTTAGGCACATGGGTTCCACACCATTCAAAAATGTCGGTGATAATGCGCATGGAATGTTTAGGAGGGTATATGTAAGTTCCTCTTGCAGCATACTCTTTTAAAATATCATTTTGGATGGTACCCGCTAATTGTTTTATTTCAATACCTCTTTTCTTAGCCAATGCAACATACAATGCCAATAAAATAAATCCTGTTGAATTAATGGTCATGGAAGTACTTATTTTATCTAAAGGGATGTCTTTAAACAAAACTTCCATATCGGCTAATGAACATATGGATACACCCACTTTTCCAACTTCGCCTTCTGCTAAGGAATGATCTGGATCATATCCAATTTGCGTAGGTAAATCAAATGCAACACTGAGTCCCATCACTCCTTGCGCTAATAAAAAATGATAACGCTGGTTGCTTTCTTCGGCAGTTGAAAAACCTGCATACTGGCGCATTGTCCATAATTTACCAAGATACATATCTGATTGTACGCCCCTGGTATAGGGGAATTCACCTGGTAATTGAGCACCATCTAAATTGTTGGGCAAATCTGCCTTGGTATATACTTTTTGGATAGGTATACCGCTGTCTGTCTTTTTCACTTTCTCTTGCATGCTTCAAATTACGAAAAAATCAATTCTAAAAGGGTAGGATATTATTTCTATTTTCGAAATTATATACAATGGGCATTTCCCATAGTTATTGTAATTTTGTCATATAAATAATAAGGATATGGCTACAGATACAATTTTAAATCTTCCGGTAAGTTTTACCGCCTCAGCGGTAGCTGAATTAACCCGTTTAATGGGGGAGCCTGACTTTGATCAACAACAAAAATTAAGGGTGGGGGTTAAAGGCGGGGGTTGCTCCGGTATGACCTATGTTCTTGGATTTGATATCCCAAAGGAAGGCGATATGCAATTTGTTTATGAGGGGATTCCATGTTGTATGGAAGCAGCCCATCAAATTTACTTATACGGGATGAATATTGACTGGCAGGGAGGCTTAAATAGCCGTGGCTTTACCTTCAACAACCCCAATGCTTCAAGTACCTGTGGTTGTGGTACTAGCTTCGCAGTATAACAATTATTTTATTACTCCCATCATTCCCTTGGCTGAAAAATAGATTCCTCGCCTCACCCTGCGCTTGGCTCGAAAGCTCGGCTCGGAACCCTATTTTCTCAGCCAAAAGGAAATTGGTTGCAATTGCAATTGGGCCAATTTTTGAAGCAATAGCCATTTATTTCGTAGCGCACTTTGAGCATAGCGTAAGGAGTAGCATAAGTTGGGCACATTCCAATAGTTACCATGAATAGACAAAGTTGATTATGCTAGGGAATCTACAGCGTTTTGCGAAGGTGCGCCTAGAAGTAAATGGCAGATGCGAAAAATATTGGAAGCAATAAAAAGGCCTCACAGTTGTGAGGCCTTTTTGTATCGATAAATTGATCGTTTATTTCTTTTTACTTTCAGCTCGACCTAATGGGCGATTTTTTGCAAAATCAACCAATACAGGAGCAGCAACGAATATTGAAGAATAAGTACCTGTGATGACACCCACTAACATTGCAAAAGCAAATCCTTTGGTTACTTCACCACCAAAGAAGAACAATATTAATATTACCAAGAACACCGTTAAGGAAGTCATGATGGTACGACTTAATGTTTCGTTGATTGCTCGGTTAATCACAGTTGCATTGTCTGATCCTTTCATTAATTTAGAGTCCTCACGAATACGGTCATATACAATTACCGTGTCATTCATGGAGAATCCAATTACTGTTAAAATAGCAGCAATAAAATGCTGGTCAATTTCTAAAGCAAATGGAACCACTCTTCTTAGGAAACTAAATACAATTAAGGTTATCAATACATCGTGTAACAAAGAGAAGATCGTACCTAATGAATATCTCCAGTCACGGAAACGTATAAATATGTATAAGCAAATAGCAATGATTGCAAAAATAGTTGCGTTGGTCGCACCTGATTTTAATTCTTCAGAAATTGAAGGCAATACTGTTTGAGAACTTTGCTTGTATTTTTCTTCAAAGTCTTTGAAGCTAGTTCCTTGAGGTAAAAATTTAACTAAGCCCTCGTATAATTTAGTCTCTACTAATTTGTCCACATCCTTACCTTGTTTCTTAATTAAATAAGAAGTGGTAATGTTTACTTGATTCTTAGTATCAATTGTTTTGATAATTGGTGCTTCGTCCCCAAATACTGGTTTTAAAGCAGCTCTTACTTCTTCGGTGTTTACTGCCTTGTTAAATTTAACAGTATAGCTTCTTCCTCCTGCGAATTCAACTCCTTCATCAAAGCCATTGAAGAAGGAAGCGATACCCATAATTAATACGACAACAGATAACACATATGCGTACTTTCTAAATTCAATGAATTTGAAATTAGCATGTTTGAAGATAGATTTTGAAACTTTTGTAAAGTATTCGAAATGTCTATTCTTGCTCGTATAGATATCAGTGATTAAACGAGATACTAAGATTCCACAGAATAAGGATAATAAAATACCAATGATTTGTGTGGTAGCGAATCCAAGTACTGGACCTAAACCAAAGTAAGCTAAGATACATGCAGTCAAAAGGGTAGTAACGTGTGCATCCAATACAGGAGACATAGAACGTTTATATCCATCAGATACTGCCATTTGGTAGCTCTTTCCTTTAATTAATTCCTCTTTAATTCTTTCAAATATAATTACGTTGGTATCCACTGCCATACCAATAGTTAACACCAAACCGGCGATACCAGGGGCAGTTAAGGTAAATCCTAATGCGGATAAAATACCAATCGTAAATAATAAGTTCAGTACAAGTGCGATATTAGCTACCCATCCGCCTGTATTGAAATAGATTAACATTAATGCGAAAATGACTAAGAAGGCAATGCTAAATGACATTAAGCCACCATCCACCGTTGTTTTACCTAAAGTTGGGCCAATTAATTGTTCTTGCACAATTTTAGCCGTTGCTGGTAAAGCACCAATTTTTAAGATATCCACTAAGTCTTGCGCAGTTTTAATGGTATAGTTTCCGCTAATGGATGTGCTACCTGTTGTGATGGCATCATTTACATTCGGAGCAGAATAAACCATATTGTCAAGTACAATTGCAATTGGTTTACCAATATTTTTAGTTGTCATCTTAGCCCAAATACGCGTTGCATCAGATTTCATATTCATTTTGATATCAATCTTACCAACTTCATTGGTACCAACTGATGCACTTTCAATAATGTCGCCTTCTAATTCAGCTTGTCCATTATCTAAAGTTTTAATTGCGTATAACGGTAAAATGTCTTTTGCTTTAGGGTCTGTTTCTTCTTCAGTCTTACCATACATGAATACTAGGTTAGAAGGGAATTTTGATTTCACTTCTGGTAGTTTTAACCATGCATTTAAGGTAGCAGTATCTTTCTTTAAAGTATATCCAATGACACCTGAATAGTAAGGTTGTCCATTCTTGCCTTGGTAAGGTTGAGAAAATTGAACAATTCTACGTAAAGGGTTCTTGTTTTGATTTAATTTGTTCGTATCTAATTTGGCAGTACTTGTAGTGTCCTTAATGCCATTTAAATTGTCTTCAATGGATTTATCAGCCGCTAAAATTGCATTGCCTAAATCAGGGTTTTCTAAAGTATAAACTTCAAAAATTTGAAGGTTTGCAGTAGATTGTAAATTGGCTCTTACTCTTTCCTTATCACTAATACCAGCCAATTCAATATTGATAATTCCTTTACTTGCGTTTGGATTAATATTAGGGGAAGCCAAACCAAATTTATCAATACGCTTTGTTAAGATATTGATTGTTGATTCAAATGCAGCAGCGGATTGTTCTCTTAAATAAGCTGCCACTTCTTCATTGGTAGCATCAATTTTAAGTTTATTGGCACTCTTGCTACTTCTTTGAGAAAATAGGGGAGCTAACTTACCTGATGGATTTACACGCGTGTATTCTTCCATAAATATGGAAATCAAATCTCCACTGCTATTTGCTTTTTTAGCAACCGCATTGTTTAAAGCAGTATTAAAAGAAGGATCTTTCGTATAATTGGCTAATGACTTAATCAATCCATCCAAGCTCACTTCCATGGTAACACTCATACCACCTTGTAAATCAAGGCCCAACATCAATTCCTTTTCTTTTGCACTACCGTAGGTGGTCAATCCAAAGAATAATTTTGTGTCTTTAGTACTGTCTAATAATCGCTTGTAATAGGTTTTCTTAAGCTCACTTAAACTGTCATTGTAAAATGTTTGTTTCTCTTTGTCTGAAGGATAGACACTTTCAGCTTTTGGGAATTTCTTAATCCAAGTTGAAGCCTTTGCCTCCATGTCTTTTTCATGGTTATTTACGAAATAAGTAAATGACAATTGGTAAAGACAAATTAAAATAAGCGCAATTGCAAAAAAGCGCACTAATCCTTTGAGTTGCATAATAGTTTGGTTAACTGATTTTTAGTCGGCAAATATAATGGAAAGGAGGGAAAAATAGGCCTAAAAAGGCATTATTTTCCTAGTTCAAAACAATGTCAAAATACAGGGGAGAATTGGCTGGAATACCCCCATTTGCCTGAGCTCCATAACCTAAAGAGGACGGAATAACCACCTTAATACGTCCCCCTTTTCCAATTTTAGGCACTGCTATCTGCCAGCCTAGGATTAATTGGCTTAATGGATAGGAGATGGTACCTGCATCAAATTGGGTACCATTTAAGAGTGTTCCTGTATAAGTCATTGATATTGTTTCACATAGGTTAGGTCGTTTCGATGAACCTGGGGTGATGATTTGGTATAA
This sequence comes from Bacteroidota bacterium, assembly GCA_947487525.1. Lineage (GTDB taxonomy): Bacteria > Bacteroidota > Bacteroidia > Chitinophagales > Chitinophagaceae > Sediminibacterium. The sequence continues at coordinate 12,886 of CANKWR010000029.1, read as the reverse complement.
AATGCCACTGGTATCCGTCGTGTAATTGATGTTGCGGGCAGTACAAAAAGCAACCATGGCTGCATTTTGAGCGGTATTTCGGTCTGGGAGATAATTTACGGTTAAATTACAAGGCTCTGCTTTATTGCAACCAGTTTGTGCACTAAGGACGAAAATCAAGGCAATCACTGCCAAAACTGAAACTAAACTTGCAGTGAATTTTGTTTTTGTGGTAAAAATGCTCATTTTTTGTTTTTTATATGTTTTAATTCTTGAAATCTTTGTTCATTCATCTCCGAAGTAAATTGTTGGTATAGCCAGCCAAATCCAATTGAAATTACGAGGATGGAGATAATAATCCAAGTTTCGTTCCCCCTGCTATTGGCAACCATATGGGCTCTTTCATACCAGCCCAATTCAGATAAGGTGAGTGCAATCATTCCTAAAATCAGCCCAACACTTAAGCCCCGTAAAAATGGACGGCGTTTATATTGTGGCTGCAGTCTTTCCTTTTCCCACATTTGGTAAAATTTTTCCTCCTCCGGACTAATCATATTGCAAATTTAGGAAATGAGGATTAATATACGACTCTTGACGTACTTTTAATTTCAAATTAACCTTTGTACTTATGAAAGCAATCATCCAAAAATGGGGTATCACATTTTTCATCCTTCTATTATCAGTGCATTTATATGGTCAAATTTTAGGTGAAAAATTCACAGCGCTACAATTTGTTACTAAGGCTTTATTGTTGCCAACCTTAATGGTGTATTTAATGGCACAGGATGGTTTTGCAAAAGCGCCTAAATCAAAATGGTTGATTATTATGGCACTATTTGGTTCATTTTTAGGCGATGTTTTATTAATCTTTCCTTCCTATTTTATGTTAGGTATGGTCGCCTTTATGACTACACATATTTTTAACATGATTATGTTCCATCAAATCAATGGAATAGGGCAGCCAAAGTCCAAAAAGTTTTTATTGTTTACTGTAATTTTAATTGCTTTTTGTGTACTCATTTATTTTAAACTACAAGCTGCCATGGGGAGTTTAATTTATCCAATACTATTATACATGGTGTTGATATGTAGCGCTGCACTTATGGCTATTCATGCTGGTGGAAATACAAAAGAAGCATTAATTTCAAAATTATTTTGGTTCCCGGGGATGTTATTTTTCATTAGTTCCGATACGGTATTGGCTTTCAATAAATTTGATTGGGCAAAAAATATGCCAATCAAAAACATTGGTTTAGTCACCATGCTTACTTATGGTTTAGCGCAGGTTTTATTGACCAAAGGGTTTCAAATTTATTTGAAACAACAAGCTAGTTCAGCCGATTAATTTTAGAAAAAAGCTACTTGTTAAATTTATAACTATGTACCGTTTAAAATAATCTGTAATCAATAAAAAAGGCCCCTCAAACGAGGAGCCTTTTTTTTATGTATGCGATTATTTCGCAATTTCATTTTTAGTAACCCATGCCGCCCATATCAGGAGCACCGCCACCGTGTTGAGCAGCTTCCGGTTTTGGCTTGTCAGCAATCACACACTCTGTTGTTAACAACATAGAAGCAATGGATGCTGCATTTTCTAAAGCAACTCTAGATACTTTAGTTGGATCAATCACACCTGCTTTGAATAAGTTTTCGAAAACTTCTGTTCTTGCATTGAATCCAAAGTCGTCTTTACCTTCTTTGATTCTTTGTACAACAATAGAACCTTCAATACCACTATTCTTAACAATTTGACGAAGTGGTTCTTCAATGGCACGACGTACAATTTGAATTCCCGTGTTCTCGTCTTCGTTAGCGCCTTTTAATTTATCTAAACTTGCTACTGCACGAATATAAGCAACGCCACCACCTGGCACAATACCTTCTTCCACTGCAGCACGTGTAGCATGTAAAGCATCGTCTACACGATCTTTCTTTTCTTTCATTTCAGTTTCTGTTGCAGCACCTACATAAAGTACAGCTACACCACCACTTAATTTTGCTAAACGCTCTTGTAATTTTTCTTTATCGTATTCAGAAGTAGTGTTTTCAATTTGAGCCTTAATTTGATTTACACGACTTGTGATATCCGATTTTTTACCTTTACCACCAACGATCACGGTATTGTCTTTATCAATGGTGATAGAAGATGCTTGACCTAAATAAGATAAATCTGCATTTTCTAATTTGAATCCTTGCTCTTCACTAATTACTGTACCCGCTGTTAAGATGGCAATATCTGTTAACATTTCTTTTCTTCTGTCCCCAAAACCTGGAGCTTTAACAGCAGCCACTTTGATTGTACCACGTAATTTATTTACCACCAATGTTGCCATTGCTTCACCTTCTAAGTCTTCAGCAATAATTACCAATGGACGGCTTGTTTGTGCAACTTTCTCTAAAATATGTAAGATGTCTTTCATTGCTGAAATTTTCTTATCATAAATTAAGATATATGGATTTTGCATTTCAGCTTCCATCTTTTCGCTGTTGGTAACAAAGTAAGGAGATACATATCCACGATCAAATTGCATACCTTCTACCACATCCACTGTAGTATCTGTTCCTTTTGCTTCTTCCACTGTGATTACTCCTTCTTTACCCACTTTAGACATGGCCATGGCAATTAACTTGCCAATTTCATTGTCATTGTTTGCAGAGATAGAAGCTACTTGCTCAATTTTCTTAGTGTCGTTTCCAACTGTTTGAGATTGCGCTCTTAAGCTAGCAACTACTTTTTCAACCGCCTTGTCAATACCACGCTTCAAATCCATTGGATTTGCTCCTGCAGTCACGTTTCTTAAACCTTCACTAATAATTGCTTGTGCTAAAACAGTTGCAGTAGTAGTTCCATCTCCTGCTAAATCAGCAGTTTTAGAAGCCACTTCTTTTACCATTTGAGCACCAATGTTTTCGATTGGATCTTCTAGGTCAATTTCTTTTGCTACAGTTACACCATCCTTAGTGATTGATGGAGAACCGAATTTTTTTTCAATTACTACGTTACGACCTTTTGGCCCTAAGGTTACTTTTACAGCGTTGGCTAAAGTGTCAACCCCTTTTTTCATTTTATTTCTCGCTTCTAAATCGAAAAAAATCATTTTAGACATATAAACTTGTTTTAAACTTTAATAAATTTTGATTGGATAGCTTGGATGTATCAATATTATACAATTGCCAAAATATCACTTTCACGCATGATCAATAAATCCTGCCCTTCAATTTGAATTTCTGTGCCAGCGTATTTACCATATAAAACGGTATCACCCACTTTAACAGTTACCGGTTCGTCTTTCTTGCCAGGACCTGCAGCAAGAATTACGCCACGTTGTGGTTTTTCTTTTGCGGTGTCTGGAATAATGATTCCTCCAGCTGTTTTCTCTTCAGCAGCGGCTGGCATCACAATCACTCTGTCGTGTAAAGGCGTAATGTTTAGTTTTTTTGCCGTACTCTTAGCCATACTTTATCGTTTTTGGTTTTTAATTAAATGATTTACCCTTATATATCTTCAAGAACCTTGCCAGTGACTATTTTACTTATTAAATAAGTCAAAATAGCAGTAAGATGCAATTTACAGAGACAGGGGAGGCAAATCTATGCTTAAATTTGAAGGATTTGGGCTTTAATAGGTAAAAAATGTCAGTTTTTTTGGAATTTATTAGATAGCTTTGCAGCCCTTATAGCTCTTATTAATATGATGAACCGTCGCAACATCCGTATCAAAGTAATGCAAGTTTTATACATGCTTGAATCCAATATTCAAGGTAGTTCTACTTCCTTACTCAATAAAGAATTTGACAAAACACGTAATTTATTTGTTTTCCTGGTTCATTTAATTCACCAAGTGGCCTTATATGCCGAAGTGGAATCCCAACAAAGAGCTTCTAAAAACTTACCCGATCAAGCTGATTTATCAGTAAACATAAAAATTGCAGGCAATACCATTGTTTGGCAAACCATGGAGTCGGAAGCTTTCAAAAAAGCTATGGACATAGTGAAGCCCCATCAGTGGATAGCCGGGGATTTGGTTAAAAATTTATTTAGACAACTCGTCGCCTCCGATGAGTACAAGGCCTATATTTTAGAAGAAAATAGAGACAAAGCAAAAGAGAAAGAAATACTCAAATTCATATTTGGTACCATTATATTAGGTGCTGAAAATGCGGTTGATTATATCGACGAACATTTCACCAACTGGGAAGACGAAGGTGATATGATGATCGGGTTTGTATTGAATTATATTCAGAAACCAGGTTCTGTGAACTTTTTAGATTTAGTAGGGGATGAAAAGATGAAGTTTGCGATTGATTTATTAGAAACCGCAATTTCCAAGAAAACAATTTCAGAAGACATTATTAAGCCCAAATTGAAAAACTGGGACCCGGAACGTATTGCAGTCATTGATATGATTTTATTGCGTTTAGGTGTATGCGAATTGGTTTATTTTGACACAATTCCCACCAAGGTTTCTATCAATGAATATATCGATTTAGCGAAAGATTATAGTACGGAGCAAAGTGGACATTTTGTGAATGGGATTTTAGATAGCATCCATAAAGAATTGGTAGGAAACGGAAAAATTCAAAAAATAAGCCATAAGGGTAAATAGTTTTCATTATCTGTATTTGTGGCCTATATTTGTACGACAATTAAATAAAAATTAACAACAATTAAATTTATACAAATGACAGCATTTTTATTAGAAGTTCCAGCAGGACAGGGTGGTGGTACATTTCAATTAGTAATGTTAGGTGGTATCATGGTCGTGTTTTGGTTTTTCATGATTCGCCCACAAGCTAAAAAAGCAAAAGAGCAAAAAAAGTTTATTGATAACATGCAAAAGGGAGACAAAGTAGTTACAATAGCAGGTATTCACGGTACCATTAGTAAAGTAAATGAGGACAATACCATTCAATTAGAAGTAAGCCCAGGTAGTTATTTGAAAATTGAAAGATCTTCTATTAGTTTAGAGTGGTCTCAAGCCATTAATAAGTAATTCACTTAGTTTATACTAGGTTTTATATTCGCATCCGAAATAGGGATCCTTTTCAAAGGAACTTATTTCGGATTTTTTATGTCTAATTTGGCTTAACTTTAATTTGATAATGCATTTATTAGTATGGCAGTTATAATTGGTTTAACAGGCGGTATTGGATCAGGCAAATCCACCATAGCAAAAGTTTTTGAAAACTTGGGCGTGCCTATATTTGATGCGGATGCATCCGCTAAACATATTATGAATACCAGTAGCGCAATTAAAGAAAAGTTAATTGAAACATTTGGACCAGAAGTATATACGTTGCAAAATAATCATCAAGGGGAAGTGGAGTCGAGCAGTTTAAACCGTAGTTTTTTGTCAAAAATTGTTTTTGCTGATCCTACTAAATTAGAATTGCTCAATGCAATTGTACATCCAATGACCATCAAAGCTGCAATGGATTGGGCTGCTGTTCAAACCGCACCTTATGTAATTAAGGAAGCGGCATTGTTTTTTGAATCAGGTTCCTCACTTGGCACCTATAAAATAATAGGCGTGAGTGCGCCAAAAGCAATTAGGATCCATCGGGTAATGAAAAGGGATGCATGCACTAAAGAAGAAGTGGAAAAAAGAATGTCTAATCAAATAGACGAATCTTTGAAAATGAAACTTTGTGATTGGGTAATAGTAAATGATGACCAGCAATTGGTTTTGCCTCAGGTAGTGGCATTGCATAAAAAAATATTAGCTACTTTATAATCTTGTAGCACCAGCGCTTTAATCTTCCTTCAAAATCAAAAGGGGTGGTTGCTTTGGTAATATCCTTTACTAGTTGACTGTTGATGTTTTCTAGGTCAATCATAAACTGTGTAAAATTAGTACTAAAATAAAGTGTTCCACCAGGCTTCATTGCACGTAATACATCATTGATTAATTCAACATGGTCTCTTTGAATATCTAAAATATCCTTCATCCTTTTACTATTACTAAAGGTTGGAGGATCCATGACCACTAAATCAAAATGATTGGCTGGCAAGGTTTTTAAATATTGTTTTACATCCGCATGAATGAATTGAAAGTCGATGGGATTTTTTAATAAGTTAATCGCAAAATTATCCTCACTCCATGCCAAATACGTTTTAGATAAGTCCACAGAAGTAACTGTTTTTGCACCTGCTGCGGCAGCATACACCGAAAAAGAACTGGTATAACTAAAAAGGTTTAGGAACTGGGTGTCTTTTGCTTCGGCAGCCACCATTTGACGCGTGATACGATGATCTAAAAATAAGCCCGTATCTAAATAGTCGGTAAGATTTACCAAAAATTTGTGCCCATTTTCCTGTACTGTAATAATTTTAGATTCCGTCACTTCTTCCTTTTCATATTGGCCTTCACGATGCGACATTCTTTTACGCAACTTCACATACATGTGATCAATAGGTACACCAGTCATCGAAGAAATAATGGCTTTCGTTGTATCAAACCAGGCTGTATGATCTTCCTCGCTTAAAGCATGACGTCGGTTGTATTCGGCTATGTAAATAAACTCCTCATAAAATTCAACACAAATTGGGAATTCGGGTAAATCATTGTCATAGAGTCTCCAACAAGTTAAGCATAAGCGCTTGGCTTGTTTAAGTCGGTGCTTATAATTTTTAAGCAACCTATTTTCAAACATTTGAAATTTCTCTGGAGTCACTATTTTAATTTAGCCAAAGCCTCTTTAATTCTAGCCCATGCTTTTTCGATATTCGACATGCTGTTTGCGAATGAGAAACGTACACAGTTGGGTTCGCCAAATGCATCCCCCATTACTGAAGAAACATGCGCGGTATTCAAAAGGTACATGCTAAAATCGGCTGCGTTTGCAATAATTTTTGTGCCATCTGATTTTCCATAATAGGCACTTACATCCGGGAAAACATAAAATGCACCTTCTGGAGCATAACATTTAAATCCTGGCATTTCGCTTACCAATTTCAAAGTGGTTGCACGACGACGGGTGAATTCTTCCGTCATTTCTATTGAAGGTTTTAAATCACCTACTAAAGCAGTTACCGCCGCTTTTTGGGTAATTGAACAAGTACCTGAAGTAAACTGACCTTGTAATTTTTCCATTGCTTTTGCAATTTCAACACTGGATGCTGTATATCCTAATCTCCATCCAGTCATGGCAAAACCTTTACTTAATCCATTGATCACCACAATTTGATCTTTGATTGCTGTGAATTGAGCAATACTTTCATGCTTACCAACAAAGTTGATGTATTCATAAATCTCATCCGATAAAATAGTGATATGAGGATATTTTTTAAATAAATCAGCCAACCCTTTTAATTCCTCCTTGCTATATACAGCACCACTTGGATTACAAGGGCTAGAGAACATAAATACTTTGGTCTTAGGTGTAATGGCAGCTTCAATTTGTGCTGGCGTTGCCTTAAAATTGGCTTCTGTGCTTGTTCTAATTTCAACAACCTTGCCTCTAGCAATTTTAACCAATTCTGAATAGGTTACCCAATACGGAGTAGGAATAATCACTTCATCTCCTTCATCTACCAATGCCAATATTGCATTTGCTAAGCTTTGTTTAGCGCCAGTAGAGGTAACAATTTGTTCTGGTTGATAGTCCAAATCATTGTCTCTTTTTAGTTTAGTGCATACTGCTTCTCTTAAATCTAAGAAACCAGCTACTGGGGTATAATGTGACCAGTTATCATGGATGGCTTGAATAGCGGCATCTTTAATATGTTGCGGAGTATCAAAATCGGGTTCGCCTAAACTTAAGTCTATCACATCAATTCCTTGGGCTCTTAATTCACGACCAAGCTTAGCCATTTTCAAAGTTTCTGGCTCACAAAAACGATTTAATAATGAAGATAAAATCATGGTAAAATATTTGGTATAGCGAATTTCGCAAATAATTCGCAAACGCTTGTAAGTTTTAGGCCTTAGAAACCATTTAATTATTCAGTCTTTTCAGGCAGGGTTGTGAATATCTATGGAAACTCAATCATGTAGCAAGTTATGGCTAATTACTGAGGCAGAATACTGTCAAAATTGGGTAAGAATTCCTTTTTCCTTTTTAACTCAAAATCATACATTAAACGACCCATGTTTTTATAAAATGGGAAACCAATGGTATCATAGTCATATTTACCATCATTTAAGATGCCGTCTTGATTACAATATATCACACCACTCAACATAAACTCTACTTTGTTGATTGGATCAACGATATAACTAATGTCCAATAAAAAACCATAAGCATCACCCACTTTATTAAATATTTTGATATTGCTTGGAACTGGGCCTTTTTCGGAACCCATGTATAAAAACTTACAATAGGCTGGCCAATAGGCTGCCGTATCGTAAGTTGGATAGACGGATTCTGTTGGAAGTGTATGCATCCATTTTGTAAGAAAAGCCCTGTCCTCGGTTGTTAAATTAAATTGGTTTTCTTTTGGTGTTTGGTCATGAAAAATAACGGATTGTAAAATATGGTGTAAATCGTTTAAGTAAATTCTGTTTTTTGTTGAAAAATCGAGCGGAGCATTAATTAATGAATCATTGTTATTTATATACCCTTTTCCCAATTGCACATTATAGTTGGGTAGGGGTTGTTTATTGTATTGAGGATTGAAATGGTAAATTAGTTTTCCATTGTCATCAAATGCATCAATGGCTTGTGTTTGTCTACTTTCTTCCTGTGTCCTGCCCAGATCTAATCTATTTCTAATATAAGCATCCTGGTATCCTTTTTCAGCTAATTTGGTATGGATGGCTTCTTGTCCAATAAATTCAAATAATCTATTTGCTGCATTGTTATCACTCACTAAAAATATTTCCTTAATAGCTTGCTCAATGGTTTGCTTTCCATTTTCAGCATACGGATTATTGTAAATAATTTCTTGTCTAGCGCCAACACTATCATAAAATAAGGTGCTTGATTTAGTTAGGCCAGGGATTTGAAGTGAATTTATTTTATCTAAAGCCAAGATGGCCAAGGGCATTTTTACAGTACTTGCTGGATAAAAGTATTCCGAAGGATTTAATCGATAACTATACTCTTTAAAATGCGGAATATTGTTTACATCTCTGTCAATTTGTGTATAAAAAAGTTGGACCCTAAATTCATTGGGATTGTTTAATATTTCAGCAAACTGATCAGGTCGTTGCTTCATTAAACTTTCTAATAATTGGGTATTGACCTGCCCAATGCTTTCACTGTATAATAAAATTGAAAATAATATTGATAAATAAAATTTCATCTTCAAATGTATAAAAAACTAACATACATTTGTCTAAGATTATGGAAAAATTTATATCCGTTTTTGATATGTTTAAAATAGGGGTGGGGCCATCCAGCTCTCATACCCTTGGGCCTTGGAAGGCTGCATTACATTGTATGCAACTTATTAAAGATGCCAAACAAGCGCAGGAAATACAAGAAATCAAAGTGCTTTTGTATGGTTCGCTCGCAAAAACAGGAAAGGGGCATGGTACTGACATGGCGGTTTTAATGGGTTTGTTGGGGGAAGATCCAATTACCACAGACACTTCACTTATTACGGGTAAAATAGAAGCCATTAAAAATACAAAGTCGCTTCCGATGAATGAGTTACATCGCATTCATTTTAATATGGATACTGACTTGCTTTTTTTAAAAGATCAAGCCCTTCCGCATCATCCGAATGCCTTACAATTTGTTTTTACCCTTCCTGATAAAATGGTTACTTATACCTATTATTCTATTGGGGGTGGTTTCATAGAATTTGAATTGGAAACTGGGGTTATAATTACGCCAGTGACTACCCAAAACAATGAAATTAATTTTGATTTTAAAAGTGCCGATGAATTATTGCATTGGTGTATAAAAACAGGGATGTCCATTAGTGAAATTGTTTGTGAAAATGAAAAAGCAGTTTTAACGGAAGCAGCAATAAATAATCAATTAGATTCGATATGGCATACCATGTTGAATTGTATTTATACTGGTTGTTTGACGAATGGAATTTTACCGGGCGGACTTCAAGTAAGAAGACGTGCATTTGATTTGAACCAACAATTATTGAATCAGGGTACCTATCAGGATCAACAACAATGGATGGAATTAATTAAAAATGGTGGAAATGATTTCAGGTATATTTTAGATTGGGTAAGTTGCTTTGCATTAGCAGTGAACGAAGAAAATGCCAGTTTTGGAAGAGTAGTGACTGCGCCCACCAATGGTGCTGCTGGCGTCGTCCCTGCCGTACTTTTATATGCACAATTGTTTTGCAATAAAAATACGCCTACAGATACGCGAAATTTTTTAATGACGGCAAGTGCAGTTGGCGCCTTGTTCAAGACCGGGGCAACCATTTCTGCAGCGATGGGTGGTTGTCAAGCAGAAATTGGGGTATCTTCTGCAATGGCTGCAGCTGGGCTTACTGAATTATTAGGAGGCAATCAAAAACAATGTTTAATGGCTGCTGAAATTGCCATGGAACATCATTTGGGACTAACCTGTGATCCTATCGGAGGATTGGTTCAAATCCCATGTATCGAACGAAATAGTATGGGTGCCATTAAAGCAATTACCGCTGCTCAATTGGCATTGCAAAGTAAACCGGACTATGCGGTAGTGAGTTTAGACAAGGTCATCAAAACGATGTGGAATACTGCATTGGATATGAATGCAAAATATAAAGAAACGGCCGATGGTGGATTGGCTATTCAAATACCTATTGCACTTGCAGAATGTTAGTTGATCAATTTCTGTGAAATTCGCTTTCTATAGTTCTCCTTCCACAAATTCGTGATTAGAATAGTCTTTAATCACATCATACAAAGTGCCTCTTTCAATAGGTTGTCTTTTCGCTTGCTTAATAAGACCAACCAATTGCTCAGTAGTCATTACTGGAGTTTGCTCCTCGCTACCCGCCATTGAATAAATTTTAGTTGTATCATCAATGGTACCATCAATGTCATTCACTCCATAGCTTAACGTTAATTGAGCGATATCTCTACCCAACATTGGCCAATATGCTTTGACATGTGGGAAGTTGTCTAAATACAAACGGGATATGGCATACATTTTTAAATCATTGGCCATGGTAGATTCTGGTACATGGCTCATATCATTGCCTTCGTTTCTGAATTTCAAGGGTATGAATGTATTAAAGCCTTTTGTTTTATCCTGTAATTGTCTCAAACGTTCCATATGATCAACGCGGTGCTCGTATTTTTCAATATGGCCATATAATAAAGTAGCATTGCTGTGCATGCCCAATTCATGGGCGGTTTGGTGAATTTCCAACCATTGGTCAGCTGTTGCTTTATCGGCACAAATTTGTTCACGAATTTCAGGATGGAAAATTTCAGCACCCCCACCAGGCAAGGAGTCCAAGCCCGCTTCATGGGCCAATCGCATTCCTTCTTTGGTGCTTACATTTCCTTTTCGGAACATATATTCCAACTCCACTGGTGTAAATGCTTTTATGTGTAAGCTTGGGCGATGCGCTTTAATCGCACGCATTAATTCCAAGAAAAAGGTCAAGGTTAATTTAGGATGCACACCACCCACAATATGTACTTCGGTTACTGGTTTGCCATCGTAGGATTTTACAATATCCAACATTTGATCAATGGTGAGTTCCCAGCCTTCTTCCTTATGCGCATATAATTTTGAATAGGAGCAAAACTTACAAGAGAACACACAAACATTGGTGGGTTCAATATGAAAATTTTTATTAAAATAAGTTTTATTGCCGTGTAAGGATTCTCTTTTCCAGTTGGCTAAAGCACCCACATAGGGTAGTGAAGCATGTTCAAATAAATAAACGCCCTCATCAAAGGAAAGGCGTTCATTTTTGATTACTTTATGTCCAATTTCTTGTAAACGATTGTTTTGTGCTGCACCAATAATTACTTCAATTTGCTTCGTATTCATAACTACTTTATTTGGAGTGCAAAGTTAGTAATTATAGTAACAAACCCATCTTTAATTAGCCAATTAAAATACCTGCAATACTTGCTGATAAGTAGGAGGCTAGGGTACCCGCCAACAAAGCTTTAAGTCCCAATTCAGCTAAGTCCTTTCTTCTACTTGGCACCAATTCGCCAATGCCACCAATCAGCATACCTACACTACTAAAATTGGCAAAACCACAAATAGCAATACTTACAATGAATAAACCCTTTTCTGTTACAATTGGAACCGCTTTACTGGTCAAACTCTTGAACGCAACAAATTCATTGATGGTTAATTTTTGACCAAGCAAGGTAGCTGCACTTTGAATATCGGCATTGGGAATACCCATTGCCCAAGCCATTGGGTAAAATAATTTCCCAAATAAATAGTTTAAACTTAAATCCAATTGAGCATTAAATAAATGGCCAATTTGCAATAAACTCCAATCAATCAATGCAATTAATGCGATAAAACCAATTAACATGGCAATTACATTCATGGCAATTTTAAATCCCTCACCTGCACCATGGGTAATGGCGTCAATGGTATTGCTATATTGACTTTTTACTTCTAATTTAACCTTCCCCATGGTTTGTGATTCTTCTGTTTCAGGGAATAATATTTTTGCAATGACCAAGGCCCCTGGGGCAGCCATTAAACTAGCTGTAATTAATTTTGGGGCTAAATCCATGCCGGCTTGCGCACCCATATTCGCATACACAATTAAGATACCTCCAGCAATACATGCTAAACTTCCACTCATACTAGCCAATAATTCACTCTTGGTCATGGAAGGTAAATAAGGTCGAATCATCACTTGCGCTTCTACTTGACCCACAAATGCACTTGCTACATTGCTCAATGCTTCGGCACCACTTACACGCATAATAAAATTCATGGCTTTTGCAATGACCGCCACAATTCTTTGCATCACGCCAACATGATATAATTATGCCACCAATATAACAACTAAACTG
>CANKWR010000028.1 GCA_947487525.1 Bacteroidota bacterium | reverse complement strand
CACCATGGGTACTTGGATAGGTCACCATTAAGGCACCTAAGTTATCCTTTTGCAATTCGGCCTTCGCTTTTAAGTCGGCAAAATCAATATTGCCTGCCTCATCACATGCTACCACCACCACTTTAAAGCCAGCCATGACGGCACTCGCCGGATTGGTTCCGTGCGCACTAATTGGGATGAGTACAATATTGCGATGTGCTTCATTGCGCGCTTGATGATAAGCACGAATGGTTAATAAACCAGCATACTCGCCTTGTGCTCCACTATTGGGTTGCAAGCTGCAAGCCGTGAAGCCAGTGGTTTGACATAAATAAGCACTTAATTCTTTTGCTATTTCCTGATAACCCAATGTTTGATGGCTAGGCGCAAAAGGGTGTAAACCACCAAATGAAGGCCAGCTTACTGGAATCATTTCAGTTGCTGCATTTAATTTCATGGTACAGCTACCTAAGCTAATCATGCTGGTATTCAAGGAAAGATCCTTGTTCTCCAATGATTTAATATAACGCATCATTTGTGTTTCACTATGATGTGTATTAAATACAGGGTGCAATAAATATTTCGAAGTTCTTACTAAAGCAGATGGTATACTTGCATTCTTTACCGTTGCATTTTGTGCAGATGCTTGCTTGCCAGTTAATTTTTCAAACAAAGCAACAATTGCGTGAACTTCTTTTGCCGAACATGTTTCGTCCAGGGTAATGCTCACACTGCCATTGCTGAGGTAGTTGAAATTAATTGCTGCTGCATTAGCCAATTGTTTTAATGCATTCGCATCAAAACCACTCACCAATAAAGTATCAAAATAAAAATTATTTGCTTGTTGCAAGCCAAGTGATTGTAATTGCTGATCCAAGCTTTGCGTTAAACCATGCACTTTTTCGGCAATATTTTTTAAACCAGTAGGGCCGTGGTATACGGTATACATCACCGCCATATTGGCAAGCAATGCTTGTGCGGTACAAATATTGGAAGTTGCTTTTTCTCTTTTAATATGTTGCTCACGTGTTTGTAATGCCATTCTTAAAGCACGATTGCCTTGTGCGTCCAAGCTTACCCCTATTAAGCGACCAGGCATGCCTCTTTTAAATTCGTCCTTGGTTGCAAAGTAGGCTGCATGTGGGCCACCAAATCCCATGGGAACACCAAAACGTTGTGTATTTCCAACAGCAACATCGGCGTTTAATTCGCCTGGGCTTTTTAATAAAGTCAATGCTAAAATATCAGCCACTAAAATGACTAAGCCACCAGCTTGGTGCACTTGGTGAATAAAGTTTTCATATTCCTCAATGCTTCCATTGCTATTCGGGTACTGTACAATGGCGCCAAAGAAGCTATTGTCTATGGTAGTAGTCGCATATGCACCTTCAACCAATTCAATACCAATTGGATTCGCCCGGGTAGCCAATACATCCTTTGTTTGTTTAAAGATATTGCTATCCACAAACAATTTAGGTTGTGTAATATGATCGGTTTTATTCACATGGTTAAATATCATGGCCATGGCTTCTGCAGCTGCAGTAGCTTCGTCTAATAAGGAAGCATTGGCAATAGGCAATCCAGTTAAGTCGGATACCATGGTTTGATAATTCAATAAACTTTCTAAACGTCCTTGTGCAATCTCTGCTTGGTAGGGGGTGTATTGTGTATACCAACCTGGATTCTCAAAAATATTCCTAAGAATTACACTTGGCGTGATGGTGCCGTAGTAACCTTGTCCTATGAAGTTTTTTGCAATAATATTTTTTTCACCAATGGCTTTTAATGATTGCAACATTTCAAATTCGCTTAATCCAGTTGGGATGTCCATGGGCTTTTTTAAACGAATATTACTTGGAACTGTTTTTTCAATTAATTCATTCAAAGAACCAGCACCAATGCTTGCCAACATTTTTTGTGTGTCGGCGTCATTTGGGCCAATATGTCTTTTGATAAACTCTGCACCGTTCGTACTTGATTGCAACATAAAAAAATGGGTTTAAATGGCCACAAAGATACTTAAATATCAAAGGCGAATAAAGGCTTTTAAAGGGTGTGGGGAAAGCTTGTGGATGAAGCATAAAAAGGTTACTTTTGACCTATGATTGACCCTTCTGTTGAACATTTATACGAAACACCTGCTCCAGAGATACTCAAAAAGTTTCAAAATTTTTTGAAAAGGGTGGACAAGCGCGTAATTCTTAAACAATTGCCTGATTTGCATGAAGCCGCATTTGAAAAAGTGAACTGTTTAGATTGCGCAAGATGTTGTAAAAATTACTCCCCCCGCTTTAAAATGCCCGACATCAAACGAATAAGTAAGGCCATGGGAATGAAGGAAGTGGCATTTATTGAAAAGTATTTGTCTATGGACAATGAAGGGGACTATGTAGTGAAAACAAAACCATGTCCTTTTTTAGAGGCGGACAATACTTGTGGCATTTATGATTATCGTCCTTCCGATTGTGAAAGGTTTCCTTATACCGACGAAGATACTTTCTTTAAAAGAGATATAATTACCATGAAGAATGCAGAATTCTGCCCTGCAGTGCATGATGTGATGATCGGGTTGCTATCAAAATAAAAATTAGTATTCCATTTTTCTTAAACTAGGCGCTTTAAACCAAGTGGTAATCACCACCAACAAAGTCATAGATCCGCCAAATACAACCGAAGGAATAACGCCCATTAATTTAGCGGCGACGCCACTTTCAAATTGCCCCAATTCGTTACTACTATTGATAAACATGGAGTTTACACTCATGACCCTGCCACGCATATGATCGGGTGTTTTTAATTGTACGATGGTGCCCCGTACAATCATGCTGAATCCATCTAAAATTCCACTCATGACCAAGGCGGCAAAAGATATCCAAAATAGTTTAGACAATGCAAATACAATAATGCAAATACCAAATCCACCCACGGCGATTAATAATTTTTTACCTTGTCCATGATGTACCGGGAAAATAGTGAGCACAAAAATAACCAACATCGCGCCAATGTCAGCCGCTGCATTTAACCAACCAAATCCAATGGGTCCCACGTTTAAAATATCTTTTGCAAATACGGGGATCATAGCCACAGCGCCTCCAAAAAGTACGGCAAATAAATCAAGGGATAGCGCACCGAGTAATTCTTTGGTATTGAAAACATACCTCAATCCTTCTTTTACACTTTCCATTGGTTTTTGATCCACTATAATATCTGCATGAGGGGGCAAAGGATTGATTTTGGAAATAAATAAAAAGCCGATACTTACTAAAACAACTACTACAATCAATGAACCGGTATGTCCAAAGCCAGCGATGATAAAACCAACGATGGCATGTCCTAAAATGGAGGCGCTTAGCCAAATACCTTGACTCCAGGTTGTTGCATTTTGTAATAAATGCTTGGGCATGATGGAGCCAACAATGGTTCCAAAACTAGGTCCTGTAAATGACCTAATAATGCCGGTACAGAAAATAATAAAATAAATACCAATCGCAATAATGAGGGTGTTTTGGTGGGTGCTGTGGTCTGCTTGGTCATTATAAATGGAAAGGCCCAATAATCCCAAAGCGCAAATCCAATATAGCACCACTCCGCTTAATAGTAGTTTTCTTTTTTCGCTAATATCAATCACATGTCCAGCATACAATGCAAGGGAAACAGCCGGAATCACTTCGGCAAGTCCAATTAAGCCAATCGCAAAAGGCTGTTTGGTTAGTTCGTATATCCACCAGCCTACCAAGGTGCCCATCATTCGCAGCCCCATGATAAATAAAAAACGACCAATCATCAGGTTCCTGAATTCAGCGACTTTGATGGCGCCGAATGGGTCTTGTTTTGCATTGGTTTGGTTTTCCATGGAATTGGGATTAGCGCAAAAAGGATTAGGGTAGGTTAAAATAATGTTGCCCGTCTTCTAAATCTTTTTCCAATGCATCAGTGATGACTTTAAAATGCGCTTCGTTATATAAAAAATCGGCATTACTTGCGTCCACAAAAATGGTTCTTACATTGTGCTGCTTTATATAGCTAGTATAGGTTTCTTGAATTTTAAACAAGTACTCATCTGGGATTGCCTGCTCAAATTTTCGATTCCTTTTTTTGATATTATGCTGCAACCTATTCACAGGAGCATGTAGGTAAATGATAATGTCAGGAGGCGTTATTTGCTGATAAAAAACGTCAAACATTTTTTGGTACAACCTAAACTCTTCTTCTGGTAAATTCACTTTTGCAAATAATAAGCATTTTGTAAAAATGTAATCCGACACCATTACCTCTTGAAAAAGGTCCTTATTTTTTACCAACTCTTGTTGTTGTTTAAAGCGTTCGGCTAAAAAAAACAATTCAAGTGGAAAAGCATATTGTTTAGGATTTTCATAAAATTTAGTCAAGAAAGGATTTTCTGCAAATTCTTCAAGGACTAATTTGGCATTATAATGTTGAGATAATAAATGTGAAAGCGTAGTTTTCCCTGCTCCAATATTTCCCTCAATTGCGATAAAACGATGATTCATATTTTTCACTATTCTACTAGCTTCAAATATAGTACCTCCCTTGCTTTTTTAGGGTGTTTTTTTATGCACAGCTAGAGAATCTCCACATTCTTTCAACAATACGGTATTCGTTTTGTGTAATATAGGATGTATCCATTCGGGGGCAATTTCAACCAAAGGGTAAAGCACGAATTTGCGCTCACTAATTCGTGGATGCGGAATGGTCACTTGTTCATTTTCAACAATGGCATCATTGTAATATAAAATGTCAATATCAATTGTTCTTGGACCCATTGGAATGTTTCGTTCACGCCCCATTTCTTTCTCAATAAGTAAAATTTGAGTCATTAAATTACTAGGCGTTAATGGGGTTTCAATACAAATTGCTTGATTCAAGAAATCTGCTTGATGCGTATTGCCCCAGGCAGCCGTTTCATAAATGGAAGATATTTGCAACATTTCGCCCAAATACTTTTCAATGAATTGAACTGCCATGGCCAAATTTGGCATTCGGTCACCGATATTGCCACCTATCAAGAGGTATACTTTGTTCATAGAAGGATTGTAAAAGTAGCTTAATTATCCATAATTTTACATCGTATTTATATTTAGAGGGAGATTTAGCTGCCTCCATTTCATTTTAATTTATCGTTATGAGTGATTTCTTTAAATCCGTTTTTGCAAGCTTATTGGCCATGGTCCTATTTTCCATTTTTGGGATTGTTTTTTTATTCGTGATTATTGGGGCATTGTCGGCAGAGGAGGAAAAGAAAGTAGCAACCAATTCGGTTTTGGTGCTTGATTTAAATGAAGCTTTCCCTGAACAATCTAGGGAGGACGCCTATAGCGAGTTGTTAAGCAAGAAGAATGGTAAAATTCCAAGTTTGTCAAATGTGATTGCATTAATAAAACATGCAAAGAAGGATGCGGCCATTATTGGGATTTATATTAAATGTCAGCAAAATCCAAATGGGTTTGCTGCGTCTGAAGAAATAAGAAATGCATTATTGGACTTTAAAACATCTAAGAAATTTATTATTGCTTTTGGAGAAACCATTACGCAAAAAGGATATTGGATTGCCAATGTGGCGGATCAAATATTTGTCCATCCGCAAGGCGGATTAGAGTGGGCAGGGTTTTCCTATGAAACCATGTTTTTAAAAGGGCTCTTGGATAAATTGGAAATTCAACCACAGGTTTTTTATGCCGGTAAATTTAAAAGTGCAACGGAGCCATTCAGGTATACCGAAATGTCTCCAGAAAATAAATTGCAAACCAGTGTGTGGTTGAACGGGGTATTTAATAGTTTTATCAAGGGTACTTCGACACAAAGAAATATAAGTGAAGACTCTTTAAAAATCATAGCAGACAAAGGGTTAATCCAAAATGCAACTGATGCAGTGCGTTATCATTTAATAGACGGCTTACGTTATGACGATGAAGTAAAGTCGGCCATTGCAAAAAAAGTACAGGTGCAAAATCCAAAAGATATTTCATTTATTCGAATCCATGATTATGCAGCAAATGTAACCTTAACTGAAATAGGGGATGGCAATATAGCAGTTGTATATGCCGATGGAGATATTGTCATGGGCAGGAGCGAAGAAAATAGTATTGCAAGTGATGAATACAGATCGGTATTGCAAGGGATCAGAATTGATAAATCTATTGATGCGGTAGTATTAAGGGTGAATTCACCAGGTGGAAGTGCGTTGGCAAGTGATATTATTTGGAGGGAAATAGAATTGTTGAAAAAAGAAAAGCCGGTGGTGGTGAGTATGGGTGATTATGCAGCTTCAGGCGGGTATTATATTGCTTGCAATGCAGATTCGATTTTTGCCAATGCAAATACCATTACGGGTTCCATTGGTGTTTTTTCAGTGATTCCTAATTTGGGTAGTTTCATGAAAAACAAATTAGGCATCACTTTTGACGGAGTGAAAACTTCCACCTATGCGGATATGCCTACTACCTCAAGGGCATTAAATGTTACCGAACAAAAATTCATACAAGCGGGAGTGGATAGTATTTATCTTTCTTTTAAAACCAAAGTGGCGAATGGCCGAAAAAAATCGGTTGAATACATTGATTCTATTGCACAAGGTAGGGTTTGGACAGGGGCTGATGCCATAAAGGTTGGATTGGTAGATCGTATTGGTGATTTAAATGCCGCAATTGCTTCTGCCGCTAAAATGGCGAAACTAAAGGGGTATAGTATTAAAGCTTACCCAGAAAAAAGATCCTTCCTAGAAGACCTTATTGAAGGTTATGAGGATAAAATTAAATCCAAAGCAATTAAACAGGAAATTGGTGTTGAAGAGTGGGGGTATTTGAAGCAATTAAAATCTATCAAACAAATGATGGGACAACCTCAAACCCGATTGCCTATCTTTGTAGTGAATCATCCTTAATATTATGCGTCCTTATAGTCAGATTAAAGCAATGCTAGCTATTACAAAAGCTAGTTTAAAATCTACTTTCAGAAGTCCATCGGCGGTAATATTTAGTATTGCATTCCCCTTAATTTTTATTTTGGTATTTGGATTTTTAAGTAGTGGGGGCAATATTAACGTAAATGTGGCCATTGATATAAAGTCGGACACCAATAATGTGGTGTATGCAGCCATCAAACAAATTCCGGGATTAAAATTTGTACAAGGAGATACAGCAAAAATAAATGGGGAACTTTCAAAAGGAAGAATCACTGCCCTCATCCATATTCAGAAGTCAGGGGATAGCTTGGTGCCTTATACAATTCAATTGACAAGTTCAGAAGCGGCGAATCCGCAAAATGTGCAACTCGTTAAATCTATATTGAATGCATTGATTGGAAAAATCAATGAAAAAAAATATCCCAATGCGCCAACCATTGCCAACATTAGCAATAACGTACAACAGGTTCCAGGAAGGGTGTATAGAACAATCGATTTTATCCTGCCAGGCCAAATGGGCTTTTCCTTATTAAGTGCCGGTGTGTTTGGGGTGGCGTTTTTATTTTTTAATCTAAGACAACAGTTGGTGTTGAAGCGTTTTTATGCAACACCCATCCGAAGATTGTACATCATTTTGGGCGAAGCCTTAAGTAGGGTTACTTTTCAATTAATTACCGCGGTGATTATTATTGGTATTGGTCATTTTGCATTTAAATTTACTTTGGTGCATGGCCTTACTACTTTTTTAAGTATCATGGTCCTGAGTTTTATCGCCTTGGTATTATTTATGGGATTTGGCTTTATTGTAAGTGGGGTGGCAAAAAGCGAAAGCACCATACCTCCATTGGCCAATTTATTTACTTTGCCTCAATTTTTATTAGCAGGCACTTTCTTTTCTATTGACAATTTCCCTACCTGGATGCAACCATTTTGTAAAATATTGCCACTGACTCATTTTAACAATGCGATGCGTGATATTGCCTTTGAAGGAAATAGTTTAATGGATTCCTGGGGAGACATTTCGGTATTGTTCATTTGGATTGTAGTCGTGTATGCTGCAGCTTTTAAACTATTTAAATGGGAATAGATGCGTTTAATTAAATTGGTGATCATAAGTTTAGTGGTACTTGCTGTTATTGTTACCGCCTTTTCGGCCCTGTTCCCCTCTACCGTGATTGTATCCAGGGCGATTGAAGTAAGTGCCAAACCTGCGCAAATTCAAAAGTTTACTAGTGATTTAAAGGAGTGGAAAAACTGGATGAGCGATATGCAGCAAAATACAGTTAATTGGAAAGGAGATACGGCTTTGATTGGTACGCAAACAATTAATTTGGTTTCAAAGAACGACACTGCTGCTACATTTAATTGGGTGGCAACAGGTCAAAGACCTTATATAGTAAAAATTGAATGGATTGCCTTGCAACAAGGAGTGTATGTGATTCATTGGTCTTTTGAACAACATGTAAAGTGGTATCCTTGGGAAAAATTCCAGACCTTATTAAATGAAAAACTGTTGGGGTATAAAATGGAAACAGAATTAGCCAATTTGCGCGCATTACTTTTACAAGAAAATAATAAGTAAGCTGGTTTATTTTTTTTCTTGCTCCTTCAAAAATTGAATATTCCTTTGAATGCCCTTGAGCTTTGATCGCAATAGGGGAGATTTTTTAAATCTTGCCTTAAAAGTAGTTTCTTCAATTTGTAACCAATCCTCTGAACGCATTTGTAATAATCCATCCAAGGGTTTGAATTTTTTTTCGTGGTGCGCTTGACTAAATCTATTCCAAGGACAAACATCTTGGCAAATATCACAACCAAATACCCATTCTTTAAAGGGCCTGTCTGTTTCAATGACTTCTTTTTTTAGTTCAATGGTAAAATAACTAATACAATGATTGGCCTCAATGGTTTTATTGGGGAGTATGGCCTGTGTAGGACAAGCGTCAATACACTTAGTGCATTCTCCACAATAATCTTTTGGCATGGGGTCATCATAAATCAATTCCAGGTCAATAATGAGGGTGGCTATAAAAAAGAAAGAACCTGACTTATGTCTAATTAAATTTCCATTTTTCCCAATCCAACCTGCACCGGACAACTGTGCCCAGGATCTTTCTAAAACCGGTGCGGAATCGACAAAGCCACGACCTTCTATAGGCCCAATCATGGAACGCATCGTATCCAAAAATTCAAATAATTGTTGACGAATTACTTCATGGTAATCCTCGCCATAGGCATACTTTGCAATTTTTGCATCCTGCGCATTTCCAAGTGCAATATTGTTTTCGGTAGGGTAGTAGTTTTTTAAAAAAGTGATCACCGATTTTGCACCTGGAACGAGTTTTCGAGGATCAGTTCTTAAATCAAAATGATTTTCCAGATAGGACATTTCACCATGATAGCCTTTTTCAATCCAAGACTCAAGTCGCTTTGCATCCTCGGTTAATTCCTTTGCTTTGGCAATGCCACAGTAGTCAAAGCCCATTTGGGCTGCTAACTCTTTTACAAAAATCGTATTTGAAAATTCATTCACGCTGTAAAAATAGCAGAAAAACCGGGATGCGTCTGACTTTT
The DNA here is from genome assembly GCA_947487525.1 of Bacteroidota bacterium. Lineage (GTDB taxonomy): Bacteria > Bacteroidota > Bacteroidia > Chitinophagales > Chitinophagaceae > Sediminibacterium. The sequence goes on along the minus strand of CANKWR010000028.1, from coordinate 19,242 downwards.
ATTCCGTTTTGCATGAATAAAAATGACATTATAACTTATATCATAGATTGGCGCTTGTTTTGCGCATACCTTTCTGTAAATAACACAACTATGAATTTAAATCAATATACCATTAAAGCGCAGGAAGCCATCCAGGCTGCACAGCAATTGGCTTATAACAATGGAAATGCTTTCATTGAGTCGGGCCATTTATTAAAAGCCATTTTATTAGACAAGGATAGTTCTACTGAGTTTTTATTGAAAAAAAACAATGTAAATCCAAGTTTGGTTTTACAAAAAACGGAGGAATTAATTTTAACCTTGCCTAAACAACAAACTGGAGAGCCTGCAAGTAATTTGAGCAGAGACTTAAATACGGTATTGTTAAAATCCAATGCAGCTTTAAAAACATTTGGGGATGAATTTGTAACGGTAGAGCATTTGGTGATTGCCTTGTTACAAGTAAATGATGTAGCTGCTAAAATTTTAAAAGATGCAGGCTTAACAGAAAAGGGGTTGGTCGCTGCTATCAAAGAATTGCGAAAAGGAGCAACCGTGAATTCTGCAACGCAGGAAACACAATTTCAAGCACTTTCTAAATATGCAAAAAACTTAAATGAATTAGCCAATAAAGGAAAATTAGATCCTGTCATTGGAAGAGATGAAGAAATTAGAAGAACCTTACATATTCTTTCCCGTCGTAGTAAAAACAATCCCATTTTAGTGGGTGAGCCGGGGGTAGGTAAAACAGCCATTGCAGAGGGCTTGGCCATGCGCATTGTAAATGGCGATGTGCCGGATAACTTAAAGAGTAAAATTATTTATGCGCTTGACATGGGTCAATTAATTGCAGGTGCGAAATACAAAGGAGAATTTGAAGAGCGTTTAAAAGGGGTAGTGAAAGAAGTGGCTGATAGTGATGGAGAAGTGATTTTATTCATTGATGAAATTCACACTTTGGTGGGCGCCGGTGGAGGTGAAGGCGCAATGGATGCTGCCAATATTTTAAAACCAGCATTGGCAAGAGGGGAGTTAAGAGCCATTGGGGCGACCACTTTGGCGGAGTATCAAAAGTTTTTTGAAAAGGATAAAGCATTAGAGCGTCGTTTTCAAAAAGTAATGATTGACGAACCTACTAAGGAAGACGCTATTTCCATTTTAAGAGGTTTAAAAGAACGTTATGAAACGCACCACCATGTGCGCATCAAGGACGAAGCCATTATTGCTGCAGTAGAATTGTCCACTAGGTATATAACGGATCGTTTCTTGCCCGACAAAGCCATTGATTTAATTGACGAAAGTGCGGCAAAATTGCGTTTAGAAATGAATTCTATGCCAGCGGAGTTGGACAGCTTAATGCGTCAAATCCGTCAATTGGAAATTGAGCGTGAAGCCATTAAAAGAGAAAATAACCCCGAGCAGTTAAAGGCCTTAAATATTGAAATAAGTAATTTAACCGTACAGCAGGATACCTTAAAAGCAAAGTGGACTTCGGAGAAAGAAATTGTCGATCAAGTGCAAAAAGCCAAATCCGAAATTGAAAAACTAAAACAAGAAGCTGAAGTAGCTGAACGAAATGGGGATTATGGCAAAGTAGCTGAAATTAGGTATGGGAAAGTAAAAGACCAGGAACTGCATTTGGAAAATTGGACTAAGGAATTACAAGCGTTGGGGGCAAATGAAAAGCGATTAATGAAAGAAGAGGTTGACGCGGAGGATATTGCCGAAAATGTGGCAAAAGCAACCGGTATTCCTGTAAGCAAAATGTTGCAATCGGAAAGAGAAAAATTATTGCAATTGGAGGATGAGTTGCACAAAAGAGTCATTGGTCAGGAAGAAGCCATCACCGCGGTGTCCGATGCCATTCGAAGAAGCAGGGCTGGCTTACAAGATCCTAAAAAGCCCATTGGTTCCTTTATATTTTTGGGAACCACAGGGGTCGGTAAAACAGAATTAGCAAAAGCATTGGCTGCATATTTATTTGATGATGATTCGATGATGACGCGCATTGACATGAGTGAGTATCAGGAAAAACATTCCGTTTCCAGACTCGTTGGAGCGCCTCCGGGCTATGTGGGTTATGATGAAGGGGGACAACTCACCGAAGCGGTTCGTCGCAAGCCCTATAGCGTGGTATTGTTAGATGAAATTGAAAAAGCCCATCCAGATGTTTGGAATATTTTATTGCAAGTGTTGGACGACGGTCATTTAACCGACAATAAGGGCAGGACCGTGAATTTTAAAAATACCATTATCATCATGACTTCTAATATTGGCAGTCATATCATTCAGGAAACTTTTGAAGGCGTGACGGATAAAAATTTGGAGTCCAAAGTGGAGCAGTCAAAGACCGAAGTAATGACTTTGTTAAAGCAAACCATTCGACCTGAATTTTTAAATAGGGTGGATGAGATTATAATGTTTTCTCCTTTATTGCAAAAACAAATGGCTGCGATTGTTAAAATACAATTGAATAATTTAAAGCATTTGGTAGCCGAAAATGGCATGCAAATAGAGTTTAGCAATTATTTAATTGATTATTTATCAGAACAAGGATTTGATATGCAATTTGGGGCAAGGCCCTTAAAAAGATTGATACAAAAAATGGTGGTAAATGAATTGAGCAAAAAAATATTAAGTGGAGAAATAGATAAAACTAAAAAAGTATTAATTGATATTTTTGATGGTACGATTGTTTTTAGAAACGAAGCCTAATTCATTTTTTTAAATTCAATCTAAAATATTATGAGCCCCTTCATTCTTGTAAGGGGCTTTTTACTGTATATTTACGGTATTATGGCGATGACTAACAGAAAAGCAGCAGTTGGATTCATATTTCTAACTTTATTAATTGATGTTATTGGCTTAGGTATTATTATCCCTGTAATGCCTCAGTTAATTAAGCATTTAATTGGAACCGATGATATGAGTAAAGTGTCCATCTATTCAGGCTGGATGACTTTTTTATATGCAACCATGCAGTTTTTATTTTCGCCCATCATTGGAAGTTTGAGTGACAAATATGGACGTCGTCCAGTATTGCTTTTTTCATTACTGGGCTTTGGTATTGATTATTTGTTTTTAGCATTTTCACCTTCCATTTGGTTTTTATTTATAGGCAGGACTATTTCGGGGATCACTGGCGCGAGTATTACGACCGCTTCAGCCTATATTGCAGACGTGAGTGACGATACCAACCGAGCTCAAAATTTTGGGATGATTGGTGCAGCATTTGGTGTTGGGTTTATCATTGGCCCGATGCTTGGTGGTTTTTTGGGGGAGGTAAGTCCTAAATTGCCTTTTCTTGTTGCAGCAGGGTTGGCCTTATTAAATGCCTTGTATGGATTTTTTGTATTACCTGAATCATTGGGCCTAGAACACAGAAGAGCATTTGATATTAAAAGAGCAAGTCTATAAGGTACTATATAACATTTAAAAAAATATCCTGCAGTATCTGGATTAATACTTTCCTTAGTGTTTATTTATATCGCCTCGCATGCTGTTCAAAGTAATTGGAGTTTTGCCAATATTGAAAAGTTTCATTGGAGTCCAAAAATGATTGGTGTTTCACTTGGGGTAGTAGGATTGTTGGTTGGACTTGTGCAAGGATTATTGATTCGGGTCATTAATCCAATATTGGGCAATGAAAAAAGTGTGTATGTAGGGATTGCTTTGTATGCAATTGGTTTATTTTTATTTGCTTTCGGCACTTCCTCGTTTATAGGTAATTCATCAGGTTGGGTGATGTTTATATTTTTAATTCCTTATTGTCTTGGAGGGATATCTGGCCCTGCATTACAATCATTAATCTCGGTTCATGTTCCCAAAAATGAACAAGGTGAATTACAAGGCTCTTTAACCAGCATCATGAGCGTTACTTCCATTGTTGGTCCCTTGCTAATGACTGGCTTATTTTCCTATTTTTCGAATCCAAAACATGGGTTTTATTTCCCCGGAGTTTCTTTCCTCATGGGGGCTATTTTGATGCTTTTCAGTGCAATTGTAGCGTATAGGGTATTGAAAGATGATCCAGTTGTTAAAGCGCATGAACCTAAAGGGTAGTTTTGCCCAATTAATGCCCCGAGGTTGTTATATTTGTGTCCAAATTAAAGCAGTTTATGACGCAACTAATGGCACAACTTCAAGAGACCACCCATTTTATTAAATCCAAAGTAAATGACACTGCCACAACAGCCATTATTTTAGGGAGTGGCTTAGGGAATTTAGCGACTAAGATTGAAGTAGATTTTGAACTTCCTTACGCATCCATTCCGCATTTTCCAGTAAGTACCGTGGAAGGACATAAAGGGCGTTTAATTTTAGGAAAATTAAATGGTAAAAAAGTGTGGGTGATGGAAGGTCGTTTTCATTTTTACGAAGGCTATACACCCGAACAAGTGGTATATCCAGTAAGAGTGTTGAAGTTATTGGGGGTTGACAATTTATTGTTGTCTAATGCTGCGGGAGGAGTGAATGCCGATTATGCAGTAGGAGATTTGATGATATTAAGAGATCATATTAGCTTGTTTACCATTAATCCATTGATAGGTAAAAATGAATCTGAAATAGGGACTCGTTTCCCAGACATGAGTGAGCCTTATGCCGATGTATTTATTCAAAAGGCAAAAGCAATTGCAGCTACCCACAAAATAAAATTATTTGAAGGTGTTTATGTTGGAGTGACTGGCCCCACATTTGAAACCAGGGCTGAATATAAATTAATTAAAGCAGTGGGTGGGGATGTTGTTGGAATGAGTACCGTACAAGAAAATATTGCTGCGGTACATTGCGGGATGAAAGTGTTTGCGATTAGTGTTGTCACTGATTTAGGCATACGTGAGGACAATAATGTAATCACCCATCAAGAAGTACTGGAGGCAGCCAATGCCGCTGAACCTAAGTTGACTTTAATTTTTAGCGAATTACTTAAAGAAATCGCATAAAAAATTTACTATGATGCGCTTTTCAAAAGTATTATTCATTCTTTTTGCGTTGTGCTGTTTTTCTCAGACAGTGCAATCACAAAACCCTGTTCAGTTTATGGGTGGTGGTATGCAAGGATTTAATAGTATGCAAAGCAGCAAAAAACCTGATTCTTTACAAAGAAGGGATAAATATGCAGACTCTATCACAATTTACTATAAGCTTTACAATCAAAATGACCTTTTAAAATTGGATTCCAGTGTCAATGATTTTTTTGTACACTATCCCATTCCCTATACTTCTTATAATTTGGGCAATTTAGGAACGGCAAGTAATTCCTATTTATTTAAACCTAAAATGAATATTGGTTGGGATGCAGGGTTTCATTCTTTTGATACTTATTTGTATACTTTAGAACAAACGCCTTTTTACCAAACAACAAGGCCTTTTACTGAATTTGGTTATTTGCTAGGAGCTAAGGGGGAGCAAATGATAGAAGTAAAACATACACAGAATAAAAAGCAGCAACTCAATTTTTCATTTGATTATCGCTTTAGCAATGCACCGGGTAATGTAAAAAATCAAAATTCCAATGTCAATAATATGCGTATTACCGCAAATTATCAAGGCAAAAGAAAACGTTTCGCTTCTTTTTTAGTGCTGTTGTTTAACCAGACGGCTTCCTCAGAAAATGGAGGGTTGGTCAATGCTGCTTTATTGGACAGTTTGTCTTTAAATGATCCGTATGAATTAGAAACCAGACTAGGTGTAAGTGGATCTTCTTTTCGCAATCCATTTAATACAAGTATCGCTACCGGAACTAAATACAATCAAAATACCATCGCATGGAGACAAACATACGATTTTGGACAAAAAGATTCCATCGTCAAGGACACGGTGGTCCTTCATATGTTTTATCCAAGAATTCGTTTCCAAAACGAAATTAAAATTCAAAATAGCCAGTTTTCATTTGTAGATGCCAATCCTACCAAAGAGGGATATATGGATTATTTTGGTTTGAACTATGATTCCGGTACGGTGCGATATATTGATAATTGGTCATTGGTTTCAAATGAGTTTAGCATTATTAGTTACCCTGAAAAAAACAATAGCAATCAGTTTTTACAATTAGGTTCAGGATATACGCATATGACGGCTTCGCATAATGGAATGGCTAGCTGGAGCAATTACAATTTATATGGAATGGCTATGTATAAAAATAAAACACGCAATCAGCTATGGGATTTAATGATTGCAGGAAAGTTGTTTTTAAATGGGTATCATGCAGGTGATTATGATGCGAATGCTTCTTTGTCAAGAGTGCTTAATAAAAATGGCGCTTATTTGCAATTATCTTTTCAGAATACCAACAGAACCCCTTCCATGAATGCATTGGGCTTTACGCAGTTTTCCATTAATAATATAGGGAGTATTGCAAAACAAAATACGACACAATTCAATGGATTGTTGGGGAATAAATTAAAAGGATGGGAGGCTGTTTTTAGTTATCAAGTAATTCAAAATTATCAATATTTCTCATCAGGGTTCCAGCCTACCGTGTATGGTAATATTATGAATTATATTCGTGGGCAAATTGAGCATAAAGTAAAAATTAGCAAACACTGGAATTGGTATGACCAAACCACCATTCAGTTGGTAGACCCGAAGGCACCAGTGAATGTGCCCTTGTTATTAACAAGACAAAGAATTGCTTTTGAGGGAAATTTTTACAAGAACTTAAATTTATCGACCGGATTGGAATTAATTTATCATACCAATTACAAGGCAGATGGGTATATGCCATTCACGGGACAGTTTTATTACCAGGAAAGTTATACCACAGCCAATAGACCCACTGCAAATGCTTTTTTACATTTTATGATCAAACGATTTAAAGGGTATATTCGACTTGAAAATTTAAATACAACCCTGCCATCCAGTGCCAATTTTGGTAAATCATACAATTTCACTACGCAACATTATCCTACGGCAGGAATGTGGTTTAGGGTAGGAATTTGGTGGAACTTTATTAATTAATTGATATAGTACTTATTTTTTCATAAATTGATCAATCAATAAATCAATCAATCATTCATTCATTCATTCATTCAGTAATTTATTTATTCAATAACAATCATTCAACAAAAATCATCACTATGAAAAAACTTTTATTTTTATCTACAATGCTACTGACGTTGAGTAGTATTGCAATTGCGCAAACGCCTACCACCCTAAAAGTGTCAGGCAATTGCGGGATGTGTAAAAAAAACATTGAAAAAGCGGCAAAAAATGCTGGAGCAACTTCTGCTAGCTGGGATAAGGCTGCTAAAGTATTGACTTTTTCCTTTGATGCTACAAAAACATCTATTGATAAAATAGAAACATCCATTGCTGGGGCTGGTTATGATACCGAGCATAAAGAGGCTACGATCGAAGCGTATAAGAAGCTAGAAGAGTGTTGCCAGTATGAGCGAAAGGCCAAAAAGCAGTAAAGAATTAAACCCTATATTAAAAAGCCCTTCAATTTTGAAGGGCTTTTTAATATATAACATGGGGTTTTTATACATATAAATTATAAAATCGGTAACTTTAAACAGTGAAAAATGCAATTGTCCTATTTTTAATTTCCTTGTACCTGCTAGGTGCAACCGAGGCATATCAGCTGTTGAAGCTCCCTTTTTTGGTGGAGCATTACAAAACACATCAGCAATATGACAATGGAATTAGTTTTTCTAAGTTCATCAAAATGCATTATTTCCAACAACAGACCTACGATAGTGATTACCAGCAGGATATGCAACTTCCTTTTAAGTCCTCCAACAGGACGGTTTCATTGTTAAACTTTGTTACTTTATTTGTGCCTAAACAAATGGTCACAGCCAACGTATATTTTGAGCTAAGTAGGACCTATTTAGTCATCAATGATGAAGAGCACATTTCCTACAATTACGGAAATATTTTTCAACCTCCTCGAGCTTAATTTCAAGTTATTATTGCAACATACAATTACATTGTATGTTTTATTTCATCATTTTTTGAAACATGCATTTTATGTTAAATAAAATCATTGCTTATTCTATCAAGCATAAATTAATTGTTGGGTTGTTGGTAATTGCTTTAATTGGTTGGGGTAGTTATGAAGTCACTCGATTGCCAATTGATGCGGTACCTGATATTACTGACAACCAGGTACAGGTAATCACGGTGTCTCCTTCATTGGGGGCCAATGATATTGAGCGATTGGTTACTTTCCCAATTGAACAAGCTTGTAGTAGCATTCCAGGCACAAAGCAAATAAGAAGCTTTTCTCGATTTGGCTTATCGCTCATTACCATTGTGTTTAATGACGAAGTGGATATTTATTGGGCCAGACAACAAATAAGTGAAAAACTACAAAAGGTTCAACAAGCTATTCCGCCTGGCACTGGGTCGCCTGAATTAGCGCCCGTTTCTACTGGGCTGGGTGAAATATTTCAATATGTGGTTAGGCCATTAAAAGGGTATGAAGGGAAGTACGATGCGATGCAATTAAGAACGATACAGGATTGGATCGTGAGAAGACAATTAATAGGTACACCCGGTGTTGCTGAAGTGGCAAGTTTCGGTGGAAAATTAAAACAATATGAAATTGCTGTTCAACAGGATCAACTTAAAGCCTATGGGCTAAGCATATCTGATATTTTTACGGCCTTAGAAAAAAACAATCAAAATACAGGAGGCGCTTATATTGAAAAAGGACCCACGGTATTGTATATCAGAAGTGAAGGGCTCACTACCAATTTGGAGGACATTAATAAAATTGTTGTAAAAAATTTAGAAAATGGAGCTCCTTTGTTAATTAGAGACCTAGCTAAAGTACAATATGGATCGGCCATTCGCTACGGCGCAATGACCTTCAATGACAAAGGGGAAGTGGCAGGTGCCGTGGTCATGATGTTGAAGGGAGAAAATGCTTCCGTAGTGGTGAAAAGAGTAAAAGAAAAAGTAGCGAAGATTCAAAAAATGTTACCAGAGGGCGTGGTGATTGAGCCTTTTTTAGATAGGACTAAAATGGTCAACAATGCGATTAAAACAGTTGAAACCAATTTATTAGAAGGAGCATTGATTGTAGTATTCGTATTGGTATTTTTCCTTGGAAATATGAGGGCGGGTTTAATCGTATCTTCTGTTATTCCATTGTCCATGTTATTTGCCATCATTTTAATGAATAAATTTGGCGTAGGCGGTAATTTAATGTCATTGGGCGCAATTGATTTTGGATTAATTGTGGACGGATCGGTGATTGTCATTGAAGCAATTTTACATCGGTTCACTCATTCCAAACATTTTAGGTCCTTGCAAACGGTGAATCAGGAGGATATGGACCAGGAAGTGGGTAAGTCAACGGGTTCTATGATTAAGTCGGCAGTGTTTAGTCAAATTATCATTTTAATTGTTTACCTGCCTATTCTTTCTCTGCAAGGCATTGAAGGAAAAATGTTTAAGCCCATGGCCTATACCATTGCATTCGCCATTTTTGGCGCTTTTCTATTATCAATCACCTATGTACCAATGATGGCCGCTTTGTTTTTGAATAAAAAGCTCAACCACAAAGCCACGATGGCTGATAGGTTCATGCAATTTTTAGAAAGAAGGTACCAGCCAATCTTAAGTAAGGTAATGCAATATCCCAAAATGGTGATATTGTCAACAGTTTCCTTGTTTACGATAGCAGTTATATTGTTAATGAATATGGGAGGAGAATTTATTCCGCAATTGGAGGAAGGTGATTTTGCAGTTGAAACAAGGGTATTGACAGGCAGTAATTTAAACAACACCATTGCCTCCACACAGAAAGCAACAAAATTATTGCTACAAAATTTTCCAGAAATTGAAAAAATTGTAACAAAAATTGGAAGCGCAGAAATTCCAACTGATCCAATGCCATTTGAAGCGGGCGATATGATGATTATTCTTAAGGATAAAAAAGAGTGGGTATCTGCCAGTTCTTTTCCTGAGTTGAGCATGAAAATGACCAAGGTGTTGGAACAGGTACCTGGAATAACAGTGGGATTTCAATTTCCTGTTCAAATGAGGTTTAATGAGTTAATGACAGGAGCTAGACAGGATGTGGTTTGTAAAATATATGGTGAAAACCTAGACACCCTCACCAAGTATGCAGGAGCCTTAAATGAAATTATTAAGAGCGTAGACGGGGCAGTTAATATTTATGAAGAAAAAGTAACAGGAATGCCGCAGGTGGTCATTAAATATGATCGGGATGCAATGGCGAAATATGGATTCAATGTTGCAGATATCAATAAGGTGGTAAATAGTGCATTCGCAGGACAGGTAGCTGGCCAGGTATATGAGGAGGAGAAGCGATTTGATATGGTCGTACGCTTAGACGGAACGGAAAGAAAAAGTGTAGCAGACATTGAAAATTTAGCCATCACTACTTCAAAAGGAGTTGCTATCCCTTTATCGGCGGTAGCGAGTATCCAACAAATTGAGGGGGTGAATCAAATCCAAAGAGAAAATACTAAGCGAAGAATTATTGTCGGATTTAATGTAAACGGAAAAGATGTACAAACCATTGTAAAAGAATTGCAAGCTAAAATTGCTACACAATTGAATCTACAAAAAGGATATACGATCGAATATGGTGGTTCCTTTGAAAATATGAACGCTGCCAAAGCGCGTTTAAGCATTGTAGTTCCTATTGCATTATTGTTGATTTTCCTATTGCTTTATTTTGCTTTTAGCTCCGTTAAACAAGGGCTTTTGATATACACCGCCATTCCATTGTCTGCCATGGGCGGGATTTTTGCTTTATGGGCCCGATCAATGCCATTTAGTATTTCGGCAGGAGTTGGATTTATCGCCTTATTTGGGGTGGCAGTATTAAATGGCATTTTACTAGTATCAGAATTCAATAGATTAAAAGCCGAGGGTTGGCATGACGTTAAACGTATTGTGATACATGCTACGAAATCAAAATTAAGAGCGGTATTGATGACTGCCTTGGTCCCTGCTTTAGGATTTATTCCAATGGCAATTAGTACCGGTGCAGGGGGAGAGGTTCAAAAGCCATTGGCGACTGTTGTAATAGGAGGACTTATCATATCAACCCTGTTAACCTTATTTGTATTGCCGGTGATGTATGCTTTATTTGAAAAAGGGGTAGGATATTTCAATAAAAGTAAAATAAGTACACTGGCCCTGCTGCTTTTATTTTCTATTCCATTGAATACAAAGGCACAGGAAAAAATGAGTTTACCTCAAGCAATAGATAGTGCCTTAAAAAACAATGCATTTGGAAAAGTAGCTGCTAAACAGGTAGCTTATTTTGAATCCTTTAAAAATGCCAATGTCGACATCGAAAAAACGCTTATTGGTGTTGGGTATGGAAATATTAATGGAAACAATAAGGACAACTTGTATTCCATTTCTCAAACGATACAATTCCCCGCTGTGTATAAATATCAGGGCGCAATCAATAAGTCAAATATTGAAATTAGTTTAATCAATAAAACTTTGAAAGCCGTTGAGCTTAAATCGGCGGTTAAGAAACAGTTTTATCAATACCTTTTATTACAGCAAAAAGCGGAACTCCTCACCCAGGCAGATAGCCTCTATCAAATTTTTGTTCGTAAAGCACAACAAAAATTTGTTTCCGGTAGTGTGGACGTTTTGGAAAAAATGACCGCTGAAAACCAATTGGCCCAAATTGCCCATCAATTACAAGCAGTTCAATCCGCTATTGAAGTGGCAGCCAATCAGTTTAACGTTTTAATCAATTGTGATAAGCCCTATTTACCTAACAGCACAACCATCAAGCTTAGCTTAGATCAAATTCCAGATATCATGGCAATGGGAGTAACTCCTTTTTTAAAGTTGTATGATGCGAATATTATAAAATCTGAGCAGCAGCTGAAACTAGAAAAAAGTAAATTATATCCATCAATAAGCATGGGATATAATTCAACCACATTTGTAGGTTGGCAAACAACTGCACAAAACAATGAACAATATTTTGGCAGTGACAAACGATTTTCATCTGTGAATATGGGATTGGCTGTACCCATTTTTGGTGGGGCCCAGCGCGCAAAAATCAATGCAAGTAATATTTCCATTGAACAATCTAAACTTGAAAAAGTTGCTTTTTCTAGGCAACAACAAGCTAATTTGAAAGACGCGGTATCGTTTTATGTACAAAATAAAAAGACGGTCGATTATTATCAACAATTTATTTTACCCAATGCTAAATTATTGGCTGAAACGGCTACCAAAAAAATGGATGCCGGTGAAATTGGTTATTTGGAATGGGTGATGCTAATAAATCAGTCCATACAGTCACAAAATGAATATCTAGGGTATGTCCAACAACTCAATGAGGCTGTCGTTGAAATAGAAAAAATTAGTTCAAACAATTAATGATACCATAATTATGAAACATTTTAAATTGACTTTATTGGTTTTGCCTTTCGTATTCATAGCGTGTACGGGCAATAAATCAAAAGCATCCAAAGAAAATAAAATTGTACCCGAAACGGTAAAGGAGGAGTTGGTTGTATTGACCGATGCCCAACTAAAAAATGCCGATTTGCAAATTGGGACCCTGATTGATACCTCCATGCATAAAGTGTTAAAGGTAAACGGGCATATGGATGTACCCCCAAATAATGTCGTTTCAGTAAGTATTCCTTATGGCGGTTATGTTAAAAAAACAAATTTGATCCCTGGGACTTTTGTGAAAAAAGGATCCATATTGGCCGTTTTAGAAGATCCTGCCTATGTTCAGTTACAACAGGATTTTTTAACTGCTACTAGTAAACTAGTTTATCTCGAAGCAGATTACCATCGTCAAAAAGGGTTAAATGAAACCAAGGCAGTGAGTGATAAAATATTTCAGGCGGCTAAAGCGGATTACGAAACCCAAAAATATATGGTAAAAGCGCTAAGTGAAAAACTTAAGCTATTGGGACTTCATCCAACGGGTTTGAATGAAAATAATATTTCGAGGGCCATCAATTTTACTAGTCCAATCAATGGATATGTCACTAAAGTAAATGTGAATAATGGTAAATATGTGAGTCCTACAGACATCCTATTTGAAATAGTGGATCCTAGCGACTTGCATTTAAGGCTTACTGTATTGGACAACGATGCCCTCAATTTACAAGTAGGGAATCAGGTTAGTTTTTATACCAACAACAAGCCTAATGAAAAATATTTGGCAAATGTAGCAGTGATTACCCCTAATATTGGAGAAGAGAGTACCACCGAAGTGCATTGTCATTTGGTGAATGAACAAATTAAATTGTTCCCAGGGACATTTGTAAATGCCGAAGTAGCTTTAAACAGTGCGAAAGTCAAAGCCTTGCCTGAAGAGGCAATTGTGAAATGGCAAAATAAGGATTATGTATTTATTAAACAGTCAGCTACCAATTTTAAGCTTGTTCCGGTAAATACAGGTATGAATGTAAATGGACTCGTTGAAATAAAGTCTGATTTGAATAACCAACAAGTGGTGCTTAAAAACGCATTTACATTATTGATGAAATTAAAAAACAATGGAGATGAATAGCAAATAGCTATGGTCCCATTTCAAAATAAGCAATACTGCCACCTACCCAGGTGGCATTTGCATTGTAGTTTACGCCAATCATTTTGCCCTTACTAAGTCTGGCCAAATTTAGTGTAGCAATATATTTTTTTGTTTTATCGTCCCAAAAATAAAACAACCTAATTTCTGTTTTCGCTGGTCCGGAAGGCGTCTCTATCATCGAAGCATATTCTACTTTTTCTTGCATGATCCAGTTTTGAGGGTCTTTAATCTTTTCAATGTCTGATTTTGTAACGTCAATCAGCACCCCTTGTCCTGCATAAGAAAACAAAGGCTTTAAAACGTAGTCGTTCAAATTTTCTGGTATTGTATTTACGTCCCCTAGAAATTGCGTCTTCGGAACAAAGGAGGAATTTAAAAAGGGAAGTATATATTTACTAATACGGTAGTAATGATTGGGGTGTGTTACCCATTCCAATGAAACATCAGTGGATAGCAAAGCGGCTTTTGCTTGTATTTCGCTAATTTGTTTTTCTAGCTCGTCCCAAACCACTCTATTATAAATCCTTTCAATCCGATACTTTTTATGATCACGTATATAGTACAAATGATGATCTTCCTTCACTAATTCGGTAACACAAACCACTGGGATGACCATTAATTGTTGTGTTATTTCAAAATCAATTTTTGTTTTTTGCTGATCAGGAAATAACTCTAGTAATATGGTGTGCTTTCCTTGATTTCCTTTAATTACTTTTCTTAAATGAGCAAGATAACTTTCTTGTGTATAATTATTCAAATAAGGAGAAAAGCCTTTTGGGATTTCAAAATTATTTCTAAAGGCGACATCATGCATTATTTCAAAACCAAATAAGGAAGGAAAGCCTTGCAGTTCAATAAGCTTTGGAACAACTTGATTATTGTTATTTTTACATAATGCAAAATCCATTACAATACATTCGGGAAGTGGAGCTTCATTTGGAGGAGTGACAATGGAAGAGAATGAATTTTTGGTTTTTTCTTCAAAGTCCTCACTGGTGATAAATGCATTAATTTCATCACCCGCTTTTAACAATACTTTTTTAGTGGCAGTATCAATGAAAATTGGGGTTTCCGCAATTCTAAATCCCAATGTTGTTGGAGCCTGATTGCTTAATTCAGCAAGCATGTTTAAATACTGGCTTTCCGAAAAAGCTTTGTTATAGGCGAGTCTTACTGCTTTTATCATTTAATCATTGCTTTGTCTAGAAAATTAGGAATTAAATGAGTATAGGTATTTAAAATGGGGGAGCTTTCGTCCAAATGATCTATGATACGATTCCATTTGTCAAGTCCAAATTCATTGACAATGGATTGTTTGGCAGTGGATTCATTAAAATAAATTACTAGTTCATTTAATTCAGCTTCGGGGTGAAATTGAACACCATACATATTTTTGGAAAAGCGCATAGCCATGATCGCTCTTTCTAATGGAACTTCAGGTCTCATTTTTTCGAGTGCCATAATTTGAGCGTTCATTGATTTTATTTTTGCATCATTGGGTGCAATAATTTGGTAGACCCTACTTTCTAATGCATAAAAAGTTTCCTGTAAGCCTTTGAATAGTTCATCCTCGACTAAGGTATGCACTGGCAAAACACCAATCTGCCTTGATTTTCTTAAACAAACAGTGCCTAAATCAAAATGCCTGCAGGCAATTTGAAAACTATGACAAATTAAAAAAACGGGTTTGTGTATTGTATATACATGCTCAAGCCATTGGGTAAATAGTTGATCCCATTTTTCGTTTTCACTCTCTAATGGTGAACCAGGGCCTCCAGTGGAAAGGTAGATATCAAAGTTGTCGTCAGGTATTTCACAAGCCCCCCTAGTATTAAAAACAATTGTTTCAATATTTAAATGCTGTTGACTTCCCCAATTCTTGATAATATTTTGTAGGCAACGCAAGCCTAAATTGGCTGCACCTTCATACATATCAAGTATCGCAATGCGAATGGGTTTTGTGCCCATTATAAATAACTTAAATTTGTTTTTGGACTCAATTGCAATAAGGTTTCGTACATCAATTGAATCGTGTCCACAATATCTTTTTTGTGAATCATTTCAACGGTGGTATGCATATATCTTAAAGGAATTGAAATTAAAACAGAAGGACATCCATCATTAGCATAGGCAAAACTATCGGTGTCTGTACCTGTGCTTCTGCTTAAGGTTCTAAACTGTACTGGTATTTTTTTTGCTTTTGCCGTGTCTTCAACAATAGCTAAAAGTTTATTATGAATTGCCGGTGCATAAGCTAGTGATGGCCCTTTGCCACAAACAATATCTCCTTCAATGGCTTTGTTAATCATTGGGGTATGGGTGTCATGGGTTACATCGGTTACGATGGCGATATTCGGCTTAATGCGTCTAGCGATCATTTCTGCACCTCTTAATCCAATTTCTTCCTGCACTGCATTTACAATGTATAAACCAAAGGGAAGTTTCTTTTTATTTTCTTTTAATTGCCTAGCTACTTCTGCAATCATAAAACCACCAATCCGATTGTCAAATGCGCGACCAATAATAAAATCATTGGCTAATTCATCAAAGCCTTCCTCATAGGTAACTACAGCGCCAATATGAATACCCAATGCTTCCACTTCTTTTTTAGACCTAGCCCCACAATCTAAAGTGAGGTTTTCCACTTTTGGTTGTGGTTCTTTTTGTTCAGGGTTGCTTAAACGCGTATGAATGGCAGGCCATCCAAAAACCGCTTTAATAGGTCCTTTTTTACCATGAATCCATACACGCATACTTGGTGCAATTTGATGGTCAACACCACCGTTTCGCTTTAAATGAATTAATCCCTGATCATTAATGTAATTTACAAACCAACTTATTTCATCGGCGTGTGCTTCAATCACTACTTTAAATGGAGCATCTGGATTAATCACACCCACGGCTGTCCCGTAGGGGTCAGTGAAAGTGGTGTCAACATATTTAGTGATATAGTTTAACCATAATTTTTGACCACTGGACTCAAATCCTACTGGCGATGGATTGTTGATATACTCTTTTAAAAAAGAGTATGCATTTGCATTAATCATTTCTTTTTTGCCACTTAGTTTTTTTGTTGTGCTCGTTTTTTTCACTGTTTTATTGGATGCTTTTGCCATAAAATTCAAGATTAAATTTATCGAGTGCAAGATACTACATATTGCATTTATATTTTAGGTCCTTTTTGTTGAGAATATTGATACTTTTGCAAATATGTCAAGTATCCCAATGCCATTGCCAATAGCCCTAAATGATTTATGGGATTTGCCTGCACCTCAGTTCATGCAAACCGCCCATTTATTATGCCAATTTCAAGCGGAAAACAATCCGGTGTATCGAGCCTGGATTGAATTATCCAAGCAGCAAATTGACCAGGTAGATTCCCCAATAAAAATACCTTTTTTGCCTATTTCTTTTTTTAAAAATCAGGAGGTCTATATAGGAGCAAGGCCCAAAACTTTATTTGAGAGTAGTGGCACTACTCAGGATATAGTGAGCAAACATTGGGTGGCAGATACTACCATTTATGAGGCAAGCTTTATGCATTGTTTTGAACAATTTTATGGTCATCCAAAGGACTATTGTATTATAGGATTATTGCCATCCTATTTAGAAAGGAAACATTCATCACTAGTATATATGGTTGATAAATTGATACAAGTATCAGGGCATGAACACAGTGGGTTTTATTTGAATGAATTTGATAAACTCAATCAACTATTGCAACAATTAGCAAAGACCCAAACTAAAATTTGGTTTATTGGGGTGAGTTTTGCATTGATAGATTTTTCAACAGCATTTCCGCAACAATTAAAAAATGCCATTGTTATTGAAACGGGCGGAATGAAAGGACGAAAGGAAGAAATGAGCAAGGAGGAATTACATACATTGTTAAGGAACAATTTAGGCGTTGCAAACATCCATTCTGAATATGGCATGACGGAACTATTAAGCCAAGCCTATTCCTTGGGGGAGGGTATATTTAAATGTCCACCTTGGATGAAAGTATTGGTAGGCGAACCGGAAGACCCTACTCAATTAAAAACAAAAGGAAGAGGTATTATACACATCATTGACCTAGCCAATATCTACAGTTGTTGTTTTATTGCCACCCAGGATATGGGAGAACTTTTTGAAGATGGCAGCTTTAAAGTACTTGGAAGAGCAGACCATAGTGATAGAAGAGGGTGTAGCTTACTGCTTGTTTAATTATTTCTTTATTACTTTTTCTACTTCAAGCACATACAAGTGATTTAAATCGTAGTTGTATTGTCTTTTATCCGACTTGTCTCTATTTTTAACAATTAAGGGATCGATATTTTGTGTGGTCATTTTGAATTTCTGATTAATTTTTATAAAATGGTCACTCCTGCTTTTATTTTGTGTTAAAGTGTCTTTTTGTTGCACCCCTATAATTTTATTAATTGATTTAGTGGTTAACTCTTCCCCTTTTAAATTATGCTGATAAAGGGCTTCAATTAATTCTTTTTCAACAATGCTAAGGGAGTTATAAAAATTCTGGTATAAAATAGTCGTAAGCTCTTTAGGTATTTTTTTACGCTTAAATAGTCTTGTTCTTATGGCAATGAATGAAAAAATAGCAATGACAATAAGCAATAATAAAGTTTTGTATTTACTGAGTAGCGAAACTATGGTATCCACAAAATTGATATTGTTAAGATAAATAGGATCAGCCTGTTTGGGGTTGATTTCAGTAAGGTTCATATTGGTTTTTACCCATTCAAAATCTCCACCAGGGTTTATTTTAGCATAGTACAATTCATTGCCTATGTTAAATTGGAATTGTATTTGTTGCTTTGACTGGTCATTGTTATAAAAGGACAGCCAAATTTGCCTTAATCTTTCACTTTCTTTGGCACTAAATTGACCATATTGATTTTTCTCAAAATTGAGCCAGTAGAACTCCAATTGATTTTGAAAAACACAATAGTTGTTTAAATGAAGCTCAAAGCTTCGATTGTACTTTGTTTTAAAAATGGACTTAAATTTCGGATTTAATTTTCCAAGTGTACTCCATTCTCTGTGGTTAAAATCAAACACATAACAACTGTCTATTGATTCTGATTGAAAGGTTCTAGGGTAATCGGGGTAATAATAGGAATTGGTAACATACATTTTAGGGTTGGGGTCCTTTTCATTTACATGCACAATGGCATCCTTATAATCATCAAAGAAACTAGGAACCACCCTATTGGACTGTACTAACTCCCATTGATGGGTATTATTGCTAAAATAACTGACAATACCTCTGATTTGCCAAAATCCAATTCCGCCATATTGAAATAAGGTATCCTTGATCATGAAGTTTTGTGCGTAAAAATTTACCCCTGAATGGATGGTATTGTCCACGCGTATTAATTGGAGGACCTCTTTTTGATTCGTTACCTGATACAAGCGCCCGGTACCAAGTGGTTGTATGAAAACTTCTTTGCCTTTTTTGATGACATTGGAACTTGCAAACAATTGATTGTCTAGTCCAAAATTTACAATATTGTTGACGGTAAAGTTTGCATTTTGCACACTATCTGCCAGCAAAAGTTTCAATAAACTTATTTCATGTTTTTTTAATAGGTTAATTTCCTTTTGTGCAAATAACGGTTGCATTAAGGAGGCTAATAATAATATGACAATAAATTTTTTCATTGTATGCTTGAGTACTCAAATCTAGTAAAAAAATACAATAAGAAATTTACATATTTGATTATACGTAAATTATATAATTTATTAATATT
>CANKWR010000027.1 GCA_947487525.1 Bacteroidota bacterium | reverse complement strand
TTCTATGTAGGTTGAATCTCCCACTTCATTTATTTCCAACATTCCACTTAGCACTACAATTGCATCTGCACTATCTATAGCGCTTATTGGCTTTCTGTATTCATTACCTTCTACTAGTTTAAAGAAGTTATTAGAGAATATCGGCGTGGATACTATATATAGTATTCCAATGGCTAGATAAATAAGCCTTTTCTTGTTTTTAAGTACGCCTATCATTATTACAATAATAAATAGCATAATAGGAAGCACAAAAAGGGGTAGTATTTTATGTAGGTATATCATTTTATATAGAAATACCAAAAATACAAATATTATTGCGCTATTTCACCCCCTTCGCCAATTCACTGGGACTTAACAACCGGGCATGATCCAGCAGTTCAATGAGGGCCATTGTTTTTTGTGTTTTCATATCACTTAGGCCCTTTACAATGGTATAGGAATCCTTCAATAAATAAAACACATTGGTGGTGAGGTTTAAGGTTTTACTTTGTTGGCTTGCTTCGGGCCTTACAATATATTGTTGATACAGTGCCTCAATTTCCTGTAAGGATAATACATAGGGTTCAATTGTGGGAGGTATTTTACTTTGTTGGCTTTGGTTGTTATTTTGTTGCAAGCACCATTCATTGAGTAGGCGCATTTTACGAGGACTATTGCTGGCAATCAGGTCGCCACTTAAGCTATACACCAATCCATCTATTTTCCAACGCATTGTATTATACACACCCAAGCTACTATCCCGCGCAGTCCATTGCGCGTTAGTTGTTTTAGGGACTTCTTTTTTCAATACATTGCTTAAGTACAATTCAGTACTGTATTTCATTTCAATGAGTCTTGATAGCAGTGCTTGTGCAAACAATCCATAGGAATGCAAGCATAGCCATAATAGGAGTAGGTATTTCATAGGGTAGGATTATTAAGGTTGGTTTACATAAAAAATAGTTGCTGCTCCTTTAAACCCTCGGTTTGAGGATCCTGCTCAAAGCCATTGTGCTTTAAATCGATATGGGCTAATTGTACAATCAGCTCCATAGGTTTGCTTGCACCATACTGTACTAAGTTTTTTAATAAGTAATAGGTAAATGCGCCATTGTACCTGTTGTGGATGAGCGCATCGGCACTAAGTTGGTGTGCAGCGCAGGCACTTAATAAAGCGCCATTGAGCGGTGCAATAATGGGTGCAAAGCTACCTACGGTTTCTAGCTTTATTTTTTCCTGACTATACTGCTTGGCCCCTGCAAAATAGCGGTAATGCACTTGCTCGGACTGAATCGGGTCCCGCGATAGGTCCTCCGCATGGCAGGAGTCGGATATCCATACAAAATGCACCCCCTTGGGGATGGCAGCAAACAACTGGGCAAACTCCTTATCCCTAATGGTGGTGGCATTGCTTCCGTCAAAATCATAGGGACAGATAATTTCATCCAGTCCGTCCTTTTCAATAGTTTCAAATAGGGTAGGTGCCTGTGCGCCATGTCCACTATATTGAAATAAAAGTTGATCCCCTGCTTGCGCACCTTCCAACAACCATTTTATTTGTTGGACAATTTGTTTTTTAGTGGCTTCCTGATTTGTGAGCATTTTGATGTTTTCGGGTGCATACACTTTGTTTTTTTCTGATATAAAATATTTCATATCTAGGATATCATTCACGCATCCCATTAATGTATTCCGAGGATCTGGGTATTTATTAATACCTACGAGTAGTGCTTTGTTGTTCATAAAATATGTTTTGTTTTATTGAATGTAGAATTAAAATGGGTGGTACAAAATTTTATTTTTACTTTCATATCAACACAGGAAATGCTTTACTAGAAAGGATTCTAGCACAGTTCGCTCAAACACAATACTGCATTTATTTTCTACTTTATTCTAAATAGCATACCTGCTAAAAAATATTTTTATGAAAAAAGATCCCCCTATTCGTTTATGGAAGAGTTGCCTACTTTTTTGCATCGCGCTTGTTTTATTTGTGATCACTGCACCCTTTGGATTTGCATATGCTTTATTGAGGCAATTGTTTTTTAGTAAAGTACATTTACTCGCTTTGTACTTTATTGAAATTGCATTGGTATTAGATGAAGCAGGGAATGTGGTAATGCAACATGTACTCAACGATTTTTTATTGCGTAAAAAAACCAACACCTATTGGTTTGGCAATAAAAAGGAAACCATCAGTAGCGTGATTGGTAAAAACTGCTTAACCAATACCCTGAGCCCCCTGGGCAAAGCCCTCAATAGCTTCTTAAATTTTATCGACAAAGAACACGCCCTGAATTCTATTATTTATGATGTACGGATTTGGGCCGAAAACAGCCCCCGTTAGCCCTATTTTATAATTAAGCACAAATAAAGTTCACAAAATGTGAACTTATCACAATTTAAGGTACCTTTACCATGAGAGTTCACCTAATTAGAAAAGAATCGGTCATTGAATTTTGTGTAAATAATGCGCAGAGTAGAGCTCCCTTTGACAGCTGGTTGGTGAAGGTAAAATTTGCAGATTGGAATCTCCCTGCGGATATGTTACAAACCTTCCCCGGTACTGATCTTTTAGGGAATGGATCAAATAGAGCTGTATTTGATATTGGGGGAAATAAATATAGAATGATTGTTAAATATGCTTTTGGAAACAGACAAGTACATTTATTTGTTTGTTGGATTGGCACTCATAGTGAATATGATAAAATTTGCAATTTAGCACTTCAATACATAGTTAAAATATAAAGTACACGTTTATGGAAACCTTAAAATACACTGTCATAGCCACGCTCAGCCAATACAATGATTATTGCACGCAACTAGAATTGTTGGTTGAAAAAAATGGAAACAACCAAAATGTAGAAGATGAAATTGCTTTACTTACTTTATTAATTGAAAAATGGGATGCCGATCATCACCCTCATTTGCAATTAGATCCAGTACAGTTATTGCAATCCTTTATGCAAACGCATCAATTAAAATCAAAGGACTTGGTTTCAATTTTAGGCATTAGCAAAGGATATATTTCAGATATTCTTCATTATAAAAAAGGCTTTTCAAAAATCATTATCAGAAAATTAGCGGCTTTTTTTAAAGTTAATCAGGAAGCATTTAACCGCGCTTATCCATTAGCCGTTCCTCAAAATAAACAATTGGCTACAGCCTAGTAAAACAGCCCCCGTTAGCCTAAATAACTCAGTTTCTGGCATCAAATCCACTCGTTTTTTAATACCTTTAATGCATGAAATTGGCGATGCTAATTTTGCGCTAACTTATTCATTATCTGTGACTAAGAATGGCTTTGCCTTGCAAAACAACGTATATGTTTAAACAGCTATTTAAAATTTTTACCTTTTGTTTCCTTTTTATGGGCTGTATTAAGTCCGGGTATCGGGAAATGATTGTGTACAACAGCAACTTTTCAGCGGGTGATTCCACCCATTTAACGGGTGCGCGCTTATGGAAATGGAACAATCAAACTATCATTGGCCGATACAACAATGGAGGGTTTGAATTAAACCTCACCAATCTTCCTAAACATGCTGCTTTAGAAATTACAGTGGTTCCCTATTTTCATGATAGCTGGGATGGCAGCAATAATGTTGGTGGAATTGATGGTCCCGATTTATGGCAGATGAATGTGGATGGTCAAAATTTAGTGTATTCTACTTTTTCCAATTCACCTTGTAATGCATTGTATTGTTTACAACAATCCTATCCGCTTTTTTATGGATACATTAATAATCCGCCCATGACCAATGCGGTGCAAACACTTCCTCGTGTCGGAAATTGTAGTGGTATTGAGGTAACCAGTGTGTATAAAATAGTTAAAACCATTTCACATACCAGTGGCAATGTGAACATTCGTTTTCGGGATTATTTAACGCAAACCAATGTGCCCGATCAATTATGTGATGAGTCCTGGTCCATGAGTTCGATTGTTGTTAAAGTAATTAATATACCCTAACCAATAACTGTTGAAATTTAATTTACCTGCCATTGGGCAGTTTACCGCTTTATTAATTTTAAACATCACCAACGCGTTGTTTCAGTTGGCGGTGATTCCTTTATTGGTACACAACACCAACACTACTTTAGTGGGCACTTATTTTTTAGTGCTTTCCTTTGGAGTGCTTGCTACTATATTTATCAATTTTGGTACAGGGCAAACCGCGGTGGTAGAACTTAGGCAAGCCAATGACCATCCCACCCAACAACAACAAATTGCAGCCAATACCATTTCCTTGCGCTTTTGGGCATTGCTTATTGCACTGCTTGTTTGTGTGGGCCTTTCCTTTGTCGTGAACAATGGCTGGTATTATTTATGCGCCATTCCTTTGTTAATAGCGGAGTGTATTAATCCGCAATACTTTTTAATTGCAACCTATCAAGTGCGCAATTATAGTTTGTTGAATGTACTCATGCGCTCCTTGGTGTTTATAGGTATTTATATTTTTAGAGCACATGAGCACTTGGTTGCCATTGCTTTGTTTTTAGCTGGCGCAGGCGTGTTACTACTTCATTTAATTTATATTGGCCAAGCATTTTTTATGCGCACTGTACGAAAACACTTACCCGGATTTGCACAAACAATTCAATTGGTTAAAGCACAAAGCCTGGTATTGGGCAATGGACTCACCGTGCATTTGCAACAATCCTTGTTTTTATTTGCGCTCCCTAATTTTGCAACGCCTGTGTTTTTATCGGCCTACGGTTTAATTGATAAACTTATTTCAAGTGGCAGAATGATGGTGAATGCATATAGTGCGGCCGTGATGCCCCATGCTGCTGGTACACATTTGCAAGGAAAAGAAAATTGGAATCAACTTAAAAAACAACAAAATAAAATACTAACTACTTTATGTTTGATCGCAGGAGGGGTGTTGTATTTTTTCCCGGAACAAATTTTATCCATTTTATTGTGGGGCAAGAAAACAGCCAATGAAGATTTTTTTAATCAAGCCACGGTGTTATTAAAATTAATTGCGCCGGTTCCCTTGCTTATTGCACTCAACGTTTTAAACGTTGCCGAACTATTATTAGAAAAAAAATATTTCTCTTATTTTATCGCAGGTATTTTAGTTTTATTAGTGGCTATTTTATTTGTGGTGTTTATGTATTTAGGTTTACCCATTAAGGTTGCAGGGTATTATCCCATTATTGTGGAAGGAAGTTGTTTGCTTATTTACTTTTTAATTTTAAAAGGACTGAATAATGGGAAGCAATAATAGCATGCGCTTTTTATTGGCTTTCCTACTGGTAGGTTTGTGCATCGTGCAAAATACTATTGCGCAAACTCCCTTGGCACTTTCTGATTCTAGCAAAAACAAACTGGTCATGAAGCCACTTCCTTTAAAAACAAGCATTCAATGGGTGGGGGATCATCCTTATGATTGGAACGATGGCGCCATGATTCCTGCAAAAGGACTACAGCAATACATCAATGCTGGGGTGAACTTTCAATACAACAATTGGGAACTTCAATTAGCGCCCGAGCTGATACTGGCACAAAATAAAAGTTTTGAAGGTTTTGATTTGGCCATGGATCGAACACAGTGGAGAGACTACTACCGCTTTTATAATTTTATTGAATTGCCTGAACGCATGGGCAATGGTCAGTATAGTAAATTATACGGCGGTCAATCTTTCTTTAAATATTCTTTCAAAAACACCTCCATACAATTTTCTACTGCGAATAAATGGTGGGGTCCTGGTTTTAGAAATGCTTTAATTCTTTCCAACAATGCTGCTGGATTTCCACATATAAGTTGGTCGAATAAAAAACCCATTCAAACAAAAATAGGTGCTTTTGAATATGAATTCATTTGGGGTCAATTACTGAATAGCAATTTTCCACCACCGCATTCCTACTTATCCTATAATGGTGAAATGATGTATGCGCAAAAAGAAGATAGAGCACGTTCCTTTCAAGCCATGCATATTCAGTACACGCCCAAATGGTTTAAAAATTTAACCCTGGGTGTGGAACAATCCTTTGTGCAATATGAAGATCAGTTGTTTGGCATTGGACAATATATTCCAATCAAAAATATTTTTTATCGTTTACCCAATGAAGTGCTTAATCAGCCCATTACCTTAACTGCTTTTTATTTTAATTATGCAATGCCTGCAGTGCAAGCTAAAATTTATGGTGAGTTTGGTTGGAACTTAAACAGAACTACTTTGCGCAATTGGTTAATACAACCCGATAAAGGAATGGGGAGTGTATTGGGCTTCAGTAAAATATTTACGAGTCAACAAAAACATTTTTGGGAATTTAAAGCTGAAATGGCCAACCTACAATTGTTAACGGTTGCCGAACAGTTTACAACAGGGGCGCCTCCAAGTTGGTACCTGGGTTCCTATGTACGTCAGGGCTATACCAACGACGGACAAATCATTGGTGCGGGCGTTGGTCCAGGGGGTACTTCACAAACCATTGAACTCAATTGGCGCAGGGGCAACAACCGCATTGGAGTAAGTGGGGAGCGCCGTTTGCACAACAATGATTACCATGTATATTCTTTTTCCAACTCGGGTGACTTTAGACGTTTTTATGTGGACTTTGCCACTACCTTAAAAGTAGATTGGACTTTTGGCAAATGGGATTTGGGTCCGCGCATGAGTTATATTCAAACCAATAATTACAACTGGAATTTATTTCAGCCTGGCAATATTTATTTTATCCCTGGTAAAGACATTCAACAATTTACTGGTAAGCTAAATATGACCTATCATTTTTAACAAAAGTTGTTTTAAATTTTATTTAAACATTTTTATTAGTGCCTAAACAACTCGCCATCATACTGGTAAACTGGAATAGTTTTGATTTGACAAGGGACACCCTTAGCTCACTTCAAAAAACCAATTTTAAAAATTATGATTGTGTTGTGGTGGACAATGGATCGGCCGATGCATCTGCTCAACAATTACAAGAGGCTTTTCCTGAAATTATTTTAATAAGCCTCAACGAAAACAAAGGATTTACAGGAGGCAATAATGCTGGAATGCAATATGCTTTGGACCATGGATACGAATACATTATGATGCTCAACAATGATGTTGAAGTAGCACCCGATTTTTTAGAACCCTTAATGGCGCCATTGAACAATGATCCTTCCATTGGTGCGGTGCAGCCCCTTATTTATTTTCACCATGATAAAAATTTAATTTGGAACGCGGGCACTAAATACAATCCATGGTTGGGTATTTGTTCCACCATCCATTACAATAAGCGAGATGATGCACATGCGCAAATGCAGGTGCCTAAAAACATTGATTGGATCACGGGGTGTGCTTTTATGATTAGAGCAACTGTGTTACAAAAAATTAGCTTGCTTCAAGAAAAATATTTTATTTATTATGAGGATGTAGATTTATCCTTTCGCATTAAAGCAGCCGGTTTTAAATTAGCCTATGCACCGAGCTCGGTTATTTACCATATTGCAGGCATGTCGCATAAGTCCAAGGAAAAAGGGAAGGAAGGTTTTGTGAGTCCCAAAGTACATTTTTTAAATGCGCGCAACCGTATTTGGTTGTTAAAAGACCATACCCCTTGGTGGGCCATCCCTACCGTGGTATTGTTTCATGCATTTTATTTTTTTAGCATTGGATTCTATTTTATTTTTAGGGCACGTTGGCAAAAGTGGCTGGCCTGGAACAAAGGGATGCTGGAAGGTTTAACACAACGGGTTTCATCATAGTCGATTAACAAAACACACATGAGTAAAATTATTATAACAGGGGTAGCAGGTTTATTAGGTTCTAGAATGGCAGAATGGATCCTAGCCAATCATCCAGAGTACACCATTATTGGTATTGATGATTTGTCCGGTGGGTACAAGGACTATGTACCTGCTAAAGTGCAGTTTCATCAATTGGATTTAAGCAAGGACAGTATTGCTCCTTTATTTGAAGGCGTTAGTATCGTATATCATTTTGCAGCTTATGCGGCCGAAGGGTTAAGCCCCTTTATCCGTAAATACAATTACAACAGTAATTTAATTGCCACCGCCAATGTGGTGAATGCATGTATTGAACATGGCATTGGCCGTTTGGTATTTACTTCCAGCATGGCGGTGTATGGGCATGGTCAACCTCCATTTAAGGAATCGGATCAACCCAATCCAATTGATCCTTATGGGGTAGCAAAGTATGCCTGTGAAATGGATATTAAAATTGCTGCCGAGCAACATGGATTAGAATATTGTATTATTCGTCCGCACAATGTGTATGGACACAATCAAAATATTTGGGATCGCTATCGCAACGTGTTGGGTATTTGGATGTACCAACATATTAATGGGTTGCCTTTTACCATTTTTGGAGACGGATCACAGCAGCGTGCTTTTTCATGCATCGACGATTGTTTACTTCCTTTATGGAAAGCAGGCAATGATGCAAGAGCAAAAAATCAAATTATCAATATGGGTAGTTGGAAATACTGGAGCATTAAAGACGCGGCAGAAACTTTAAAACGTGTCATTGGTAATGGGGAAATTAAATATGAACAAGCACGTCATGAAGTAAAAGACGCTTTGCCTTCACATGAATTGAGTGTTACTTTATTGGACTATGAGGACAACACAAGTTTGGAACAAGGCTTAACCGATATGTGGCATTGGGCGAAACAACAACCTTTGCGTCCGCAAAAATCATGGGATAGCTATGAATTGGAAAAAGGCATTTATGGCTTTTGGAAAAATAAGTAATGCGGTCATTGCAAGTATTGTTACAATGACTACTGTTGTAAAAGTGTTCGTTTTCAAACTAGGATCAAATTAATTTGTTGCATTTATTTTTTATAAAGGGTTTACCTAGTATACCTCGTTTTGCGATGTATCAATGGGTACTGGTATTATTTTTTGCGCTTGGTTTGTGCGCAACCAAAGGAGCTATGGCTCAATCTATTTCTCTGGATCAAGATTTTAGAAATGACCAAGTACGTCGTTTGCAATTAGTAGGACAGCGCGATTCATTGGGTAAGCCCTTGGTGGATTCTACCTATAGTTTTATGGTGCAGCCTATTGCCATGCAACCTGGGAGTTATCCTTTAAAATATACCAAAACGGCTTGGGGCAAGGGCAACAAAGCATTGTTTAAGTTTGCGGTTTTGCCTGTTCAAATAACACAGCAGTATGTTACCAGTATTCCTTATCAGGAATTAGATGGTCCTATGCTTGCAAGTAGTGGCTATCAAGTAATGGCTTCGGCAGGTTTGTTTACAAAATTGGGTCCGCTTACGATTCAATTTCAACCTCAATGGGTGCGTGCTGAAAATAAAGATTTTGCCAATAGTACTCGCACACCAAGTTTTCAAAAAATGTATTGGGGCAATTCAAGTATTCGTTTAAATGTTGGACCTGCTTCACTCGGTATTAGTTCCGAAAATATTGCATGGGGACCTTCGGTATTTAATCCACTCATGATGAGTGCACATGCTCCCGGTTTTATGCATGCTACTTTTAACAGTACCCGTCCTTTAAAAACTGCCATCGGTAGTTTTGAATGGCAGGTGATTGCGGCCTTCTTAGATCCCATGGATGCCAACTATCAAAACTTAGCAGAAGTTTCAACTGCTACCGCTCCTGGCAGAAGGTATTATAATGGTGCCAGTATTGTGTATTCTCCCAAATGGATTAAAGGATTAAGTATTGGTGCGGTGCGCGTGGTGCAGGAACCGGAAAGAGTTTTGTTGTTAAACAATCAGTATTTTCCTTTGTTCAATAATGTATCCCGAGCAGCGGATGCGAATTATGACATTGAACAAGATAGAGATCAGTATGGTGATTTTTTTGTGCGCTATTTAATGCAACCTGCACATGCTGAATTGTATGTAGAGTGGGGACGTAATGACGCGTATTATAATTTAAGAGATGCCATTCAAAGATTGGATCATTCACGTGCCTATACCTTAGGCTTTAGAAAACTATTCAATATCAGTGCCGATCAAAAAAAATATTGGCAAATAATTTCAGAATATACCCGCATGCAACAACCACCTTCCTGGCCTTTGCTAAGTGCGGGTAGTTGGTATGTGCACAGCAGGGCCATTCAGGGGTATACCAACGAAGGGCAAATTATGGGAGCCACACTTGGACTAGGTGGCAATGGTCAAACCATGCGCATTAGTAAAATAGATGGACTTAAAACCTATAGTGTTCAATTAAACAGCGTCACCCATGATGCAGTAATGTATGAAGCTGCTTTAGCGTATAGCAATCCTAGTGTAACAAAATGGGTGGACTATGGAATTCGCATTATGGCAGATATGCCATATAAAGGTTTTATCCTTTCAGGCACCCTTGGCATGAAGCGTTCCTTTAATTATCAATATACGCAACCCAGCAATGCAACAGGTTTGGGGTTGAGCAATCCCAACGATCTAGATAGTTATTTGTTTAAACTTGGCATTTGTTTTTAATTTACTAGAAGTACATGAAAGTAGGTATTGACATACGGCCTTTAAAATTTGCACAAACAGGGCTCAAAACCTATTTGAGTGAGATGGTGAATGCCTGGGAACAGCTGGAAAATTTTAATATTGTTTTATTATCACCAACCTCAAAAGTGTATAGTGGGAATAACAAATTTTTAAAAATTTGGGAACACCTAAAATATTTGTGGTGGAAGCAATATCAGTTACCTAAGGCAGCTGCAAGCAATGATTGTACGCATCTTATTTGTGCCGATTTTTTTGTGCCCTATAAAAAAACATGGAATGGACGTACATTAAAAACCATTGCTGTTTTGCATGATGCGTTTTTTTGGGAGAGTCCGGAACATTATAATGCTATTTGGTTAAAACTATTTCACATTATTGGCGTACCTGCTGCTAAAAAAGCCGACCTGCTCATTGTACCTACACAATATGCGAAAAATCGTATCCTCGATTTTGAAAACTTTGCACCGCATAAAATTTTGGTCGTACATGAAGCGGCTAAAACACTTCCTATCTTATCCAATCCTCAAACACATTTGGCTACCCTTGTACCACAATTGGTAGGACAAAAATATTTTTTACATGTGGGGGTATTAGAGAAAAGAAAAAACATCACTACATTATTAGCCGCTTTTGCCCAGGTATATAAAAGCAATCCCAACGTTCAATTAGTGCTAGTAGGCAATACACCGGTGAAGGAAAAATTAAATGATGCAGTCAATATCAATATCAGCATTCACCAATTACAAATTGAGCATGCTATTGTACGCCTCGGATATTTAGATGCAGAAAATTTAGCCTGTATTTACCAAAACGCTTTTGCTTATGTATTTCCGTCTCTCAATGAAGGATTTGGCATCCCTGTTTTGGAAGCATTTAATGCTGGCCTTCCCATAATTTGCGCCAACAATTCAGCATTGCCCGAAGTAGCTGCCGATGCAGCCTTGTATTTTGATCCTACTAACGCTAACGATTTAGCTGCTTGCATGCAAAGCATGATTGCGGATGCGCAATTGAGACAGGAATTAATAGAAAAGGGAAAACAGAGGTTATTGCAATTTTCATGGAACAAAGCAGCTTTAGAAATTGAAGCGGCACTCGCATTATTATAATTTAAGCTGTATTTTTATACTCAATGAATAACAATCAACACAGGTTTACAGGAAATTGGTCAGCAAAAAATAAATGGCTTACTTATATTTATTTAGTACCCTTTTTTATAAGAGGTTGTTGTAAGCGTTTAGTAATGGGCGCTGCAAAAGGAAAGTTATTGATTGGCAAAAACGTTTCCATTCGCTACCCACATCAATTATTTGTAGGCAAGGATACCATCATTGAAGATGGGGCCGAACTTAATTGTTTAGCCACAGCTGGTATCCAATTAGGTAATCGAGTTACCATTGGCAAGTATGCCATTGTTCGTCCTGCCAATATTTATGGTGGACCCATTGGAGAGGGTTTGGTGGTAGGGGATCATTCTAATATTGGCCCTTACAATTATATTGGTTGCTCGGGAAAAATTACCATTGGCAACAATGTAATGTTGGGACCACGTGTAAGTATTTATGCAGAGAACCATGTGTTTGAAAGTATTTCCTTAACAATCAAAGAACAGGGGGTTCAAAAATTAGCGGTAACCATCGAGGACGATTGTTGGATTGCCTCTAATGCAGTAATCCTTGCTGGGGTTACTATTGGGAAGGGTTCGGTAGTGGCTGCAGGTGCAGTAGTTACAGAATCGGTCCCTCCTTATTCGGTGGTAGGAGGTGTTCCAGCAAAACTTATAAAAACGCGCGCATAGAAATGAATATTGTTGAAAACTGTCCATTGTGTAAGTCAAGTGAATTAGCTACCTATGCTATGAAATATAGTGCAGGGTTTCCTCATTTATCCAGAACAATTTGTAAAAAATGTAATCTTGTTTTTGCCAACCCAATGGCCACAAATGAGGAACTCAATCATTTTTATGCCAATTACTATGAGAAAGGAAATTTTGAAGCGCTTGAATATAAAAACAAAACCACTCAATTATTTAATGACATTGATGGCAGTAGCAAGGAGCATTTAATTCAATTTGATTCCAATGTTGCAAAGTATGCGCAACAGGGTACATTTTTAGATATTGGTTTTGGACTAGGCTTTCAATTGTATTTAGCTAATAAATGTGGTGCCAACGAAATTCATGGTACCGAACTGGATGCAGATGCAATTCAATTTGTCCAACAACATTTAGGCAATGCTCAAATATTTCATGGGGAACTTTCAGCGGCAGCCTATCCTGAAAATTATTTTGATACCATTAATTTATGCCATGTTATTGAACATGTCATTGACCCTGTTGATTATATGCATGAAGTGTATAGAATCACTAAAAAAGGGGGTGTATTAATTTTGTCAACGCCAAATATTCATGCCCTTCCCTACAAAATTTTCAGAACCCTGAACTTACTCACGCACAAAGTACCCCTTATTGTAGATGGTTTAGAGCATACTGTTATTTTTAATAAAAGTAATTTAAGGCTATTGGCAGAACAGGTTGGATTTAAAGTGCTGCGGCAATACAGTGAGTCCGTTAATGATTCATTTAAAAATATATTCAATAGTAATTTAAGTTTTAAGAAAAAAGTTGTTCGGTATGTTCAAACTAAACTTAAAATTAACCAGGTGCTGGTTTTAACTAAATAATGTCCACCCGAATTTAATGCGCATTTTATTATTACATAGCTCCTCAGATATTTATGGAGCCAGTAAAATATTTTTACAAACAGTAAAACTGTTAAAAGATAAAGGCCACTATACCGTAGTGGCATTGTCTGCTACCGGACCCTTATCCATCGCCCTTGAAAATATAGGGGTAGAAGTGTATATTATTAACCTCGCTATTTTAAGGCGTAAGTATTTTAGTATTTCAGGTATTTTGAATAGGTATCAAAATTGGGGCGCCGCAGTAAAAGCCTTAGACGCTTTTATCAATCAACATCAAATTGATACCATTTATTCCAATACCGCTGCAGTTTTGGTTGGCGGCTATCTTGCGAAGAAAAAAAAGCTGCAACATATTTGGCATTTACATGAGATTATTGAAAAGCCGGTTTTCCTCCATGCATTTTTAGCGAGTCGTTTACGCAACTGGGCCGATAAAATTATTGTTGTATCAAAAGCGGTAGAAGCACATTGGAAGGATTCCGTGACACAACATAAAATGTTCCAAGTGTATAACGGACTTCCAGCTATCAGTTCCAACGACCCACTTAACACTACTAACAAAGACACGCATAGTTCCACATCAAGTGATACACCTAATAATACTAACAACGATACACATAGTTACGCATCAAGCGATCCGCTTAACAAGCGTACAAACGAGGAGCGTAGTTTACGATCAATGCTTTCTATTCCTGCGGAGGCAATCGTCATTGGCATGGCTGCAAGAATTCACTTTTGGAAAGGGCAAACTTATTTCATTGATATTGCGCAGGCACTTTTACAAAACGCAAAACAACAAACACCTACTCCTGCAGCACCCTTGTATTTTATCATTGCTGGAGATCCTTTTCCGGGCTATGAACATTTACAAGTTGAAATGGAAAAAGCCATCCTTGACAATCAATTAAGCGATCGTGTTTTTTATGTGGGCTTAGTGAATAACATGGCTACGTTTTATCAATCCATCAATGTATTGGTACTGCCCTCTCAACAACCCGATCCTTTGCCCACCGTGGTATTGGAAGCCATGCAATATGCTTTGCCGGTGGTAGCAACTGCACAGGGAGGCGCTTTAGAAATGGTAATTGGTGAATTAACGGAAGCCGAAAAAGTACTTAGCAATCATTTACATGATGCTACTGGATTATTTATTCCTTTAAATGATGCATTGCTTGCTGCCAATAAAATTGAAAGTATTTTAACCCCACAAAAATTACAAGCCTTAGGGGAGGCAGGTAAAAAAAGAGTGGAGCAATATTTTAGTGCTGCATCTTTCGAAAAAAATATGATATCCGTTTTTGAAAAATCAATCCGCAAAACTTAGTTTTTGTTTTAATGAATACCGTAAATAATACATCTTCCATACCTAATGCACCATTAAGGGTGGCCATCATTGGTTCTCGTGGGTATCCTTTTGTGTATAGCGGATATGAAACTTTAGTGAAAGCCTTGGCGGAAAGATGGCCTTCACAAAATGTACTCCTTACGGTGTATTGTCATGCCTACTTATTTAAGGAGAAACCCAAAATGGTGAACGGTGTTCGCTTAGTGTACATTCCAACTATTGCTTCCAAAATACTTGCACAACCCCTGCATTCCTTTCTTGCCTTTTGGCATGTGGTGTTTTCCAAAAATCAAGTGGTGTTGGTTTTGAATGTAAGCAATGGTCCTTTTGGATTCATTACGCGTTTATTTGGCAAACCCACCATGATGAATGTGGATGGCTTAGAATGGTTAAGACCTAAATGGAAAGGATTTGGTGCTACCTATTTTAAATGGGCTGCAAAAATGAGTGTCCGCTTTAACGACTTACTTATTACCGATGCCGATGCCATGCAAGCTATTTATTTAAAAGAGTTTGGTGCGAAGTCCGAAGTGATTACCTATGGTGCCGAAACAAGTGTGGGTGCAAATGTGCAATTATTACAAGAATGGAATTTAGTGGAGCGAGATTATTATTTAATTGTGGGCAGAATGATTCCGGACAACAACGCCGATATTATTATGGAAGGTTTTATTCAATCCAACAGCACTAAAAAATTAGTGATTGTAGGAGATGTTCCTTATGCCGACGACTATGCCCATAAAATAAGGTCCTATCAGGACCCCCGTTTGGTATTTACCGGATATGTGCGCAGTCCTGAAATTTTAGCGAGCTTATATAAATATTGCTACGCGTATATGCATGGACATGAATTTGGTGGCACCAATCCTACTTTATTAAAAGCCATGGCCAATGGTTGTGCGATTGCGGCTTTGGACACGGTATTTAGTAGGGAAGTACTCCAGTCCGATACTTTTGGATTTTATTTTCAAAAATCCGCGGCTTCAACTTGCGCTTGGTTTGACTGGGCCGATGCACATGCTGCTGATTTACAATCCAGACGCAACGAAATACACAAAGGCATTCGTGAAAAATATACTTGGGAAACGGTATCCAATTTATACCTTTATCATCTTAAAGTCCTAGCCAACAAAAATTAAGGTGCATGCATTGGAAACAACGTTTTTATAAAAAGAATCAGATAGGCATTGATGCAATTAGTTTGCTCTTTTCCTTTTTTGCTGCTATTTATATTAAGCACCAATATTTTTTATTTCCTAAAACCTTCACCGACTTTTTATTTACTTGTTTAATTGTGGGTCTTTGGTTTATTTCTGCGCACCAATGCCGTCTGTATCGCAATCGTATTTATAAGAAATTCCCCGAGGAAATTCTTTTTAATTTTTACGCTAGTATCCTCTTTGTTATTTTATTGAGTGCCTTTTTGTTTTTAACAAAATCGGATTATGCCAACTTATTTAGTTTTGCTGTTTTTGTTGGTTTGCACTTTTTTTTATCTACCGTCTTCAAATATTATATCCGTAAAAAACAACACTCTGCTTTTTACGAAGGAGCTTTGTATGATTCTATTATTATTGTAGGCTATAATAAATCCTCCATTGAATTTAATAAAACACTTTCCGAGCATGTGTATTATGGCTATAAGTGTATTGGCTTTATCAATGAAACGCCTATTGAGCATGAAAGCATCCGCTATTTGGGGAACCTGACTAGTTTGCAAACTCAATTACAAATACAACATGTGGACGAAGTGATTATTGCATTGCCAAGTAACCAGCCCGATGCCATTCGCTTTTGTGTGGATGTGTGTGATATGTTAAACATTCGTGCACGTTTAATGCCCGCCCTTTTTGATTTAACAACCAAGGCCGAGGAAATGGATAACCTAGGAATGTTGTCGGTGATAAATTTAAATGAACTTCCTTTGGATAAATGGGAGAACAAAATATTCAAAAGCGTTTTTGATAAAATAGTTGCTTTCCTATTTTTTATTATTATCGGATGGTGGCTTTTCCCCATTATTGCTTTATTGGTTAAACTAGATTCCAAAGGTCCTGTATTTTATAAACAAGAACGTTGGGGCGTGAATAATACACCCATCATGTGTTATAAGTTTAGAACCATGCGCAGCGCAAATGGCTACAAGGGCAAAGACCAGGAGGACTTTGAACAAACTACGCGCAATGACCCAAGGGTTACCAAGTTGGGTAAAATATTGCGCAAGTTTAGCTTAGACGAACTTCCGCAATTTTGGAATGTGCTCAGCGGTGAAATGTCGGTGGTGGGACCCAGACCACATCCCACACCTATGAATCTCGAATCCATGAACAGCGTTGCCAATTATTTGAAACGCCATACCGTGAAGCCGGGTATTACGGGCTGGGCACAAATTAATGGCTGTCGTGGGGAAGTGCGTACGCATGAGGAAATGGAGCAACGTGTGAATTTTGATCTTTACTTTATTCATAGATGGTCCTTTACATTGGACCTTCAAATTATTTTACAAACCATCATTAAAATGTTGCGCGATAAAAGCGCTTACTAATGAAAAAGAATCGCGCACTTACAAGGATTATTTTTATGGTTGCCATTTGTTTTTTAGGCAACCTCAATAAGCTTTCTGCTCAAACGGTGACCCATCAACAATACTTGGTTTCTTATTTAGAAATCATGGCTCAAAAAGGCTTTATTGATTTTAATGATTTAATAAAACCGGTTGATCGAAAACAAGTTTTTACTTTATTACAATCTCTACAAAATAATCCAAAGCTCAACTCGGTTGAAAAACAAGAGCTTGCTTTTTTTATCAATGGATTTAAATTGGAAGACAGCACTTATATGCCCAATAGCAAAGTAGCGCCTTCCTTCAAGCATTTTTTTAAAAAACCCAAGGACGAGCAATATCTTTTTTTATACAAGGACCAAAACTTTGGTTTTATATTGGATCCCATGCTACAGGTAACCGAACAAGTAGTGAATGGGAATTCAATTAGCACACAAGCATTGGGTTTTCAATTAATGGGTTACGCAGGCAAGCGCATTGGTTTTCAAATGAGTTACCAGGACATCAATGAGCGTGGCCGTTTTGATGCAGTGCGCATGGACAATGACTTACCCGGCATAGTACGCAAACAAACCACCGACCCGCGTTTATTGAATTACAGTCAAATGAATGCGACCCTGAGTTATCGTTTTAACAAAGGAAATATTATTGTTGGACAGGATCAGAATATTTATGGTTACGGCAAGTCGGGCAATATGGTATTATCGGATAAAGCACCGGCCTATCCTTTTTTTGCCATTAACTATCAACCCACATCCTGGTTTAAATTTAATTATATGCATGCTTGGTTGCAGAGTGGAGTGGTCGATTCTGCTGCTTCCTATGGCACAGGTAATTTGGTATATGGTGGCATGCGTGAAAAGTTTATTCCTAAATTTTATGCATCCCATTCAGTAGAATTCACGGTGATGAAAGGCTTAAAAATAAATGTAGGGGAGTCCATCGTGTATAGTGACAAAGTAGAATTGGCGTATCTATTGCCCATTACTTTTTTCAAAGCCTTTGACAATCAAAAGTTCAATGACAATATTTTAGCAGGCTCCAACGGTCAACTATTTATGGGCTTTAGTAGTCGTAATCAAGTTCCACGTACCCATTTATATGGTCAATTATTTATTGATGAAATAAGAATTGGCACGCTATTTAATGCTGGTCAATCCCGCAATCAAGTAGGATTTCAAACGGGAGTAAGTGTTGCTGATTTTCTTTTTCCCAACTTAACCGCCGCTGCTGAGTATTCAAGAATCAATCCTTTTGTATACAGAAATTTTATCCCTGCTCAAAATTATACCAATAGCAACTATGCATTGGGGGACTGGATGGGGAACAATGCCGACCGAATTTGGTTGAGTGCAAAATACCGTCCAAAAGCGAATTTAGTGCTTACCGGATATATGATGCTCATGAGTAAGGGCGGGGCAGGCACCGTTGAACAACAATACTTTGCCCAACCTCAACCCAGCTTTGGCTTTGATCCTCAATACAAAAGAAACAAATTAGGCCTGGAAGCAAGCTATTCCCTTTGGAACAATGTTCAGTTTAGGATGGCTTTTGCCAATACCTATCAGCGGCCAAACAATGGACCTAGGAAAACGCTTCCTGAAGCCAGCTTAGGCGTTTACTGGAATAAATTTTAGTACTTTTACATATATAAGATCACAATAATGAATAGAATGTTCACTAAGGGAATTGCTGTATTGACAGTAAGCCTTTTGGCTTTTGCAGGAACCCTTCAAGCCCAGGATTTAAAAAACGTTAAAATCAGTCAATTATCTGATCAACAAATGATGCAGGTATGGCAACAATTTAACGCTAAAGGCATGACCGAGTCTGAAGCGGTAAAAACCATGATCCAAAAAGGGTTGAGCCCCAATGAAGTGGGCGTATTTAAAAAACGTTTATTAGGGATACAATCTGCACAAAAAGCAAAATTTGGTGCCAAGGCATTTATCAAGGATACTTCTATGTTTATGAACGATTCAAGTTGGATCAATGAAGTGCCCAACGTGCGTCCTACTTCCAAATATTATGGTTATGATTTTTTCAGCAATCCCAATACCGACTTTCAACCTAATTTAAATGTAGCCACTCCACAAACCTATGTTTTAGGCGTAGGGGATGAATTGGTGATTTCCTTATATGGCATGAATGAAACTGAAATCAATGCTAAAGTAAATAAGGATGGAAATATAAAAGTGGAGTATGTTGGTTTGATTGCAGTGAATGGCTTAACCATTGAACAAGCCAAACAAAAAATTTCGAATAGAATGGCGCAGTCATATCCAGCGTTAAGTATGGGTAGAACCAAACTAAATATTAGTTTAGGGGATGTGCGCAGTATACGTGTTACCGTGGTGGGGGAAGTGGAACGACCAGGTGCTTACCAAGTGTCTGCTTTAGCGACCGTTTTTAATGTATTGTATATTACAGGGGGTCCTACCGAGCGTGGTACTTTAAGGGCCATTAATTTAGTACGTGATAATAAAGTGGTTCATATCATTGACTTATATCCTTTTTTACAAAAGGGAATCATGCCTGAGAACATTCGTTTACAGGATCAGGATGTATTGGTGTTTGTGCCTAATTTAAAAAGAGTAGCATTAGGAGGTCAAGTAAAACGCCCTATGATTTATGAATTATTGCCAACCGATAATTTACAGCAAGCCATTGATTATGCAGGAGGATTTAATGAATTGGCATTTACCGATCGTATTAAAATAGTACAACAAAATAGTCGCGAAAAAGTATTCAAGGATATTGAAGCAAGTAGTTTTTCCAATTATATTCCGCAACAAAACGATTCTATTTATGCTGATAAAATGGAACCTAGCTTTGAAAACAAAGTAACCATTACGGGCGCCGTGGTTAGACCGGGTCAATATGGCTATACGCCTAACTTAAGTTTAAAATCCTTGCTTACCAAAGCCGACGGATTAAGAGCCGATGCTTTTTTATCAAGAGTAGTGATTAAAAGAGTTGCTGCCAACAAAGAAAGAAGCATGGTGTCGGTGGATTTAGATAAACTAAATGCGGGCACACAGGCAGATATTAGTTTACAAACGGAGGATTCCGTGATTGTTTTTGCGAAGCAGGATTTAATCGATCAACAATATGTAACCATTGAAGGCAATGTGCGCAATCCTGGTAAACAATTGTATAGAAAAGGAATGACGGTGGAAGACTTAGTGGCCTTGTCAGGTGGCTTTGCCAATGATGCGGCTTTTCATAGAGTGGAACTTTCTCGTTTACAAATTGATAAAACCGATGTACTTAGTAATAAATTGGTTGAAAGTAGTAAGTTGAATATTGACAGTGCTTTAAAAAATTCAGAAGCAAAATTTGAGTTACTGGCACAGGATTATATTTATGTTCCTAGGTTGTTAAACAATAAATTTTTGGGGGATGTAAGAGTGCGCGGTGAGGTTTTATTCCCAGGCAACTTTGCATTAGAGCGTCGTGACGAAACCATTAAAGACGTTATTGATCGGGCAGGTGGTCTTACACAATATGGCTCATTGCAGGATTTACAAGTATTCCGCAACGGTACGCGTATTGGTGTGAACCTTCATAAAAATGCCGAAAAGGACATGGCCTTATTAATGTTGCCAGGAGATAGTTTATTTATTTCTCGTAACGATCCATTTGTAGAAATTACGGGAGCGGTGTACAATCCGCAATTGGTAAGATACAATTCAAGTAGTTTTAAATCCTATATCTCTGCAGCGGGGGGAGTGAAAAACAAAGCTTCCTTGGCGAAGGCTTATGTACAATATGGAAATGGCATGAATCGCAAAAGCAGTAGATTCTTATTTATGAGATTTTATCCTTCCGTAAAACCAGGCAGTAAAATATTTATTCCTGAAGTGCCTGAAAAAGAAAGTACATTTTCAATAGCACAGTTTGGCGCCCTTACCACGATTGTTTCGGGTTTAGTGACCATTGCTGCCATCCTTCAAAAATAGTGGGTTTCATCAAAATAGTGGGATTCATCAAATAGAACTATACACATTATGCAAACTGATTCTAAAAATAATTCGGCTCAAAATTTACTAGGCAATGTATTTAGTAAAATAGTAGCTACTATTAAGGAGCGCTATAAACTTTTATTATTAGTGGGATGTATAGGTGGACTCTCAGGAATTGCATACACCGCTATTAAACACACTAAGTATCATTCTGAAATTACCTTTTTAGTAGAAGAGAGTAAAGCCGGTGGTGGATTGCTTTCCTCCTTGGGTAGCCAAATTGGTATTGATATTTCAAGCATGGCAGGAGCGTCTAACTCCGTAATATCGGGGGACAATATGTTGGAGTTGCTTAAAAGCAAATCCATGATGCAGGAGGTTTTGTTAACTCCATTTGAAAACGACAGTAATTATGTATTGGCAGATAGATACGCGGATGTTTATCATTTGCGCACCAAGTGGGCTGCGGACAGCAAAGTGGGCAAAGTGGTCCTATTTAAGGACGCTAAAATTCCAGCACGTTTAAGAGACAGCTTATTGTCCGAAATTATTAAGCGGGTGTATAAAAAAGAATTTAGCGTGAGCAAGCCGGATAAAAAATTAGGCTTCTTTAAAGTAAGTGTTAATTCCAATGATGAAAAGTTTAGTCAATATTTATCAGAG
Organism: Bacteroidota bacterium; assembly: GCA_947487525.1. GTDB lineage: Bacteria > Bacteroidota > Bacteroidia > Chitinophagales > Chitinophagaceae > Sediminibacterium. The sequence goes on along the minus strand of CANKWR010000027.1, from coordinate 7,482 downwards.
CGGATCATTAAAAATGCCACCGACTTTTATGTAAACAATAAAGTAAGCAGATTAAAAAATAATATTTCAAGGTTAGAGCATCGCACCGATAGTATTGGTCGATTGCTGAATCAAAAAACCTATGCATCCATGAGTGACATGCAGTTATTGTTAAATTTAAATCCAGCCGATGTTTCTGCACAGGGCAGTGCCGAAATATCTCAAAGAGATAAAATGGTTTTGTCAACTGTGTATGCGGAGTTGGTGAAGAATTTAGAAATTTCAAAAACAGCCCTGGTGCAAGAAACGCCTACTATACAAATTACCGATAAACCCATTTTACCTTTGGAGAACGACGAGTTAAAATGGTATGAAGGTTTATTAATTGGGTTCTTTGCTCCAATTATTTTCTTATTTGTGATTCTGGTAATTTAATTGTGCAGAGTCCTGCTCGCTCAATAAATTCATCATTAGTCCTGCTAAAAACCAAGTGATATAACTAATATAGATAAAGGATTCTGTATTAGAAGTAAACATGGGAATGAGTATGCCTATTTTAAATAAAAATAAGGTTAAGGACAATCTTTTTATTTTCCCCACTTTTGATTTCAAATTTTTGTATGCGGACACCATTAAGCTTAGGTGAATACCCATATACAATAATAACATTGGTACGCCTACTTGTACCCCAGTAATAATAAACTGGTTTTCTCCACCTGTATTTTCTTTTGTAAACATGGAAATTCTTCCGGACTCTCCCAATCCCAATCCCAAAGGTTTCTCTGACATGGCTGTTAATCCATTAATCCATTCTAATACGTGCCCCACGCTGGAGGCGTTGGTAAACGTAATTGTTTCTACCACAAAATTGTAAATATCTTTTTGTGAAATAAAATAGATAAAATACACAATGGCAAAAGTAAAGGACAAATACAAAAACTTGATGAGCCATTTGTTTTTTACTACAAACGCATATACCACTACCATAAGCAGGTAGCCTAAAAAGGAAGCCCTTGATAAGGCGAAAAAGATACACACCAGGCTTGCAAGTAATACCAGTGATCCGAACTTATTTAATTTTAAACGATGGTCGCTGTTGGTGAAATAAGCCAATACAAAGGACAAGCTTAATAGAATACTCGCACCCATTTCTAAGGGGTTGCCAAAAATACTCCCGAATCGTTTTAAACCTGTTTCAGTTTCGAAGGTCCAGGTTAATCCATAGTTTCCAGAAGTCTCGTCTTCAAAAAAATGAATTAAAAAATCCATGTACCCCGTTTGGGTATGTATATGTTTGTCACTTGCGTATTCAAACAATACCAGTGCCGCTGCCACCATGGTCACATAGCCAATTAATTTTAAGGGCGAGGAGAGCAACACTTCCTTTGCATTAATAAGTCTTCCTGAAAAATACAATAAGCAAAAAAAGGAGAGGCTTTTGAATGCCAATAGTTTTGATATAAAATCGTAGGAACCAATAGGCATGAGTACAAATAGGAAACTGTACACAAAAAAGGAGGCAACTAGCCAGTCGGTTATTTTAAACCTTGGCAATTTATTTAATTGCCATACGGCTAGTCCTAGTGAAATGAGTACCACCAGCTCTTTCAGGGATTGCATCACTCCGATGGCTTTATCAAAACCATACATATGCGTTACCGACAAAGCATTAATATAAATCGGTAGTCCTATACAAATAAATAGGATGAGTGCGGATGCATGTGTTCTCCCAAAATCCTTTAAGGTTTTTAAAAAAGCGATAAGGTATGCTAGCGGGAATAAAAACATAATGCGTTACTATTAATATAAATGCGAACGTTTAATTAAAATGTTGAAATATAATAAAGCGAAAAAATTAATGAATTTAAATTAATGAATCAAAATGATCAGCGACCCTATAGTCCACTAACTTGATGAGTCAAATATAATTGAATTTAATCAACTAAGATTGCGCTACTTTATAATAATTGCAAAATCCTAAACCCTTTAATGATGTCATTGATATTTTTATTGAAAAAACCCGCATAAGTTTTGTCATACTCTATTTCATAGGTATAACCATAGCCGTCTTTTTCATAACTAAACTTATATAGAATGTTCCCATTGGTTAAATTGCCGGATATAAAAAATTTGTTCGGTAATAGTTTTTTATACTCCAATTTAAGCTCCTTGTTTTTTATGTCAGCAAGATAGTTTTCCCTTAATTTAAATAGGTATTTATCGCTAAAATTGACCACCACATTTATTTTAACTTTTTTCATCCTTAGATGCATAATCGAATCTTTTATAATGCGGACTTACATAATCATCATATTCGGTAATATCATTCATGAATTTGGGTATAACATACTCAATCCAGTTAGAGTCGGTAACTGTTTTTAGCTCAGCATTTTGTGCGAAAAGGGGAGAAGCCCCCCAAAGCATCATAAATAACAATAGGTTTCTTTTAATTCCGATCATTTTGCAAATTTTTATAAATGTAAGCTTTGTTGATTGTTAGGCATCTATAAAGCGTTTAGAATAATGACATAAAAATATATAATAAAATTATATTATTTTATCTTAAATTTAGCTTATCGTTACATTAACAAAACGCTATTTAGGTGCTATCAATTTAAATATTCTTTTATGAAGAATTTCATTTTCGCGATATTGTTGTTTTCCATTGGCTGTTCGCCTATTGTAACCCTTCATCCCCTCTCAGAAAATAAAAATGATTTTATTTTTAATAAGGAATTGATGGGTGAGTGGAAAGAAACAAAAGAGGGTAGTTCATCTATTTTTGTTGATACGGTTTCATCAGATGACGGGCCTGTCTACCATATATTCATGAAAGATAATTTGGACCTTAATTTTGGCCCCAAGAGCTTTAAAAACAAGTTTTGGTTTTTCGCAAGAATTATTAAACTTGATAGGGATACTTATTTAGATATTTGGTTTGATGTTAACCACTTAAATGTAGATACAATTAATCAGACCTCTTTTAATCATGAAACAATTAATTCAGATCCAATATTATTTCCGGGACATCAAATTATCCAAATTCAATTTTTAGATCCCACTCATATTACCTATTCAATTATGGATGGTAATAAATTGTATAATCTAATTAAATCAAAAAAAGTAAATCTAAATTTCGCAAAAGTAAAGTCGGCATCAAATATACTAGGCGAATCATATTTAATTTATAATGAACCAAAGCAGCTACAAGCCTTTTTTAGACAAGCAAATAATTTTGGATTATTCGACTATAAGAAAGAATTAATGCATAAAGTAAGCGAGGAAGGTATTTATATTGCTCCAGAAAGAGAACCATATATTAAATCATACAATAAACAATAATTGAAATATGAAAAAATTAATTTTCTTAATCTTATGCCTTATTTCACAGGCGCAATCTTTTTCACAAAGCTTCGGTAATCTAGAATTTCGATTTCCTGATGATTATGAATCAACAATTTTCCCTTACGGCTATTCATATGTAGAAGGAAATGGGAGTGATAAATTACACCTATTTGCAGATTTTAATGGGGACAATAAAAATGATCTAGCTTGCATTTTAACAAATGACGAAACAAGTGAAACGATTTTTTTCATTGCACTCTATGGAAATACATTTAATTTAAATTATTGTGATTGGAGTAGCTATAGGCACCATAATATTAATTTTAAAGGTGGAATTCTGGAAATTTTTTCTGATAATGGATCAATTAAAGTGTTTGGAGGGCTCAAATTAAAATATGATCGAACCAAAAAGAAAATGATAATTATTTCATCTGAGGGAGTTGAAAATATACGTTTTAAAAAATGGGTGCCTGTTGTAGGTTAGATATAATTTCAAACATGAGATTTTTCATAACTCCATACTGCGTAGGACTGTCAGCACTCGCTGCGCTCGGCTGTCTTCCGCTCGCATTGAACAAACCCAAAGCCTTTCAAACAAACACTTCGTGTTCGTTTGACTTTTTTAACGCTCATTCGCTTAATCAAGCAAGCTTGTTTCGCGACTTCGCATTAAAAAAGCCCATCAACTTCGTTGATAGGCTTTGTGGTCCCGGCAGGAATCGAACCTGCATTTAATGTTTAGGAAACATCCGTTCTATCCATTGAACTACGGGACCCCCTTTTGCTAGTAGCAGTTTTATCGAGATTGACTCGACCAAACACCCCTAGTCCTTATGAAGGAGGGCAAAAATAACTACTTCTTTTTAAGTGACCGTATATTTTGGTATCTTTGACTGGCTAAAATAATAGCAGCCTTGTTCCTATTCATCTTTGAATGCATTCATTGAATAAGAAATGGCCGAAAAACATATAAATTGTTCGTATTTATGAAGTTGTATATTATCATTATCAAGTATCGTATTTGGCTGAGTTTGGTAGCAATTATCGCAGGTTTAGGCCTAGAATTCAGCGGAACCAGTAATTTCTGGCCTGTATTCCCATTGTATTTAGCGGGATTGGTTGGTATTTTAAGTCACTTTTTCATTGGACCACTTAGATTGGTTCAGGCGCCCATGGAAGCTGGGGATATGGATGAAGTTGAAAGAATATTGTCTACTATTTGGTGGCCACAGTTATTATATAAGCCTATTCGCAGTTCTTACTATACTATTAAGGGGAATATTGCCATGGTAAAGCAGGACTTTGACTCCGCGGAAAAGCATTTGAAAAAAAGCAATGATTTAGGTTCTGCCATGCCAGAAGCGGAAGGAGCCAATAAATTACAACTAGGAATGATGTCCATGCAAAAAGGGGACCTTAAACAAGGGGAAGCCTACATTCGTGCTGCAATCAGAGCCGGTATTCAAGACAAAGAATCAGAAGCAGTTGCTTTTTTAAGTATGTGCCAAATTTTTATGAACAAGAGAGAATTTCGTGCAGCAAAAGATTATTTCCGTAAAGCAAAAGCGTGTAAGCCAACTACTAAACAAGTAGTAGATCAAATTAAAGATATCGAGAAGTATATTTCTCGTATGCCTGGATAGTTTTTTGAGCGTATTAATACGGTAAAGTTCAAACATGCGGATGTATTAGTGAGTTGGAACTTTAAACATATTGTCAATATTGATCGAATACGTGGCTATAATTCAGTAAATTTAAGTAGGGGATTTAAAGCACTTGATATTAGGACACCTACTGAAATTTTAAATTATGAATAACAAATCAGCAATAGAAAAAAATAATCATCCTTCCATGTTGGAACAATTGCGTGCTATTCGAGATAAAATTAGCTTTGAAATAATGCACTTGAATAAAGAGCAAATGAAATTATATTTCGAAAGAAAAAAAACATCATTCACGGAAGCAATGCAGAAGCGGTACTCGAAAAAATAAATTACTTCAATAACTTTTCAATAGTGGGTGCAAAGTGTGCATGTTCTAATGCATGAATTTTTTGCGCTAAACGCTCGGGCGTATCTCCTGCTTCAATACTACAATTGGCTTGAAAGATAATGGCCCCTTCATCATAATGTTCATTCACCCAATGAATTGTAATACCCGATTGCTTTTCTCCCGCAGCAATAACAGCTTCATGCACTTTTGCGCCATACATTCCTTTACCACCATAATTGGGCAAGAGCGCTGGGTGTATATTAATAATGCCTTTTACATTGCCTGTTCCTTTTTCAAAAGCCTTCACTAATACTGCTGGCAGTTTCCATAAAAATCCTGCGAGTACAATAAAATGAATATCGGCATTGCGTAAGCTTTGAACATATCCATTGCGCTCAAATTCTGTCTTATTAATAAGTAAAGTGGGGATGCCTTTTTCTTTGGCAATTTCTAAAACCCCTGCCCCTGGCACATTGCAAACAAGGAGGGATACTTTTATACGGTCACTATTTTCAAAGTATTCAATTATTTTACGGGCATTGGATCCAGCCCCTGATGCAAATAGGGCTATATGAATTGGCCCCGCCTTTCCCAATAATTTTGCGCCCATTCTGCTTAAATAGCCCTTAAAAAACGAAAATTGACCTGTTAAAAAACTCACGAAAATCACCGAAAATGGCCAAATTATGGTCAAAAATAGGGGATAAACTACCCAAAATGCCCAATTTTTCTCTAAAAACACCAATTTTAGCAAATAACTAGTGAGTCTGCCGCTTAAACTTCCTCCTAAGGCAAAAGTGAGTATGATCAACCAGAATTGGATTGGCCCTACCCCCCATTTTGACTGCAATTTGTTAATTCCCTTCATTTTTTGATATTTACGGGGTTGTAACACCTCGATTTAAGCCTCAAAGGTGGACTTTTTTTTCAAAAATAGGGCCTTGAAATTCAACAATTTTGTTTCTGTTGAACCAAAGCTTACAATTTTATGACAAAGGTCAACTTTTCTTTACCGAGTTGCTTGAGTCTCAATATTTCACGTCGAAAATATTGCGAAAAAAAACAGACAATTCTTAGTTTAGAAACTGTTTCTTAGCTAAATTTGCACCCGTTCAAGGATATTTTTCCACACTAGACACTGTTTGTGTATTATGACAATTTTAAGAAGCCTAGCTAAGATCGTTTCGATCTTCCTATTTATCACCTTTAGTGCTGCTATCGGTAATCAGTTGAATGCGCAAGATGGGAAAGCATTATTCTCCCAAAACTGTGCATCATGTCACGCGGTTAACAAAAAATTAACTGGTCCTGCTTTAGCAGGCGTTGAAGACCGTTGGCCTGAAAAAAAGAATTTGTATGCGTGGATTAAAAACTCTGCTGCATTCCTGAAAACTGGCGACCCTTACGCAACAAAATTATACGAAGAGTATAATAAAACTGCGATGAACAATTTTCCTGGTTTATCAGACAAAGATATTGATGCCATTTTAGCTTATGTTAAATCAGTACCTGCAGCAGGTGCCACTCCAACAGGCGCAAATGCACCAGCATCAGCACCTGCCGGAGATTCAGATAGCACTTTAGTATTTGGTCTATTAACTTTAATATTAGCAGTTGTTGCTTTAATCTTATTACAGGTTAACAGCAATTTGAAAAAATTATCTGATGATAAATCAGGTATTCCTTCAACAGAGCCTGTTCCTTTTTATCGCAATAAAGCATACATTGCTTTTATAGCCATTATATTTTTTATCGGCGGTGGTTATATGACTACTGTTGGTGCAATGAACTTAGGTCGCTCTAAAGATTATCAACCTGAACAACCCATTTATTATTCTCATAAAGTACACGCTGGCGTTAATCAAATTAACTGTCAATACTGTCACACTGGAACTTACCAAGGTAAGCAAGCGACCATACCAAGTGTGAATGTGTGTATGAACTGTCACGCTGCCATTAACGAATACAAAGGCGAAGCTTTAGTAAAAGAAAACGGTGATGTTGTTGACGGTACTGCAGAAATTAAAAAATTATACAAGTACGCTGGATTTACAGAAGGTCAACCTTGGGATGCTACCAAAGCAAAACCAATTGAGTGGGTACGTATCCACAACTTGCCGGATCACGTTTACTTCAACCACGCTCAACACGTGAACGCAGGACAGG
>CANKWR010000026.1 GCA_947487525.1 Bacteroidota bacterium | reverse complement strand
TCCAAAAATGGAAAGCCCTCCAAAAAGGATATATGTCCGCAATGGATTCCGAATTATCCAATTTTGAAAAAGAGCATTTTTTCTTTGCAGGACAGTTTATGATTTATATGCAAGCACTTCGTTTTTAGACCGATCACCTGAATATGGACCTCTACTATGGGGCAAAATATGAGGGCCAAAACTATGTTCGGGCCCTCAATCAAATAAGATTATTGGAACTCTATAATCAATTAGAAAGCCTAGCCTAAAACTTTGGCTAAAACTGGTCGTTCAATGCAAAGTCGGGTTTTCGTAACTTCCATTTTCCTCTTGTAAAATCCGGGATTTCCTGCACCTGTCCTTTTTCAGAAATAGACTTTTCAGAAAGGGGAGTGATCGCATACCAAGTAGCTAAATCATATACATCCAATGGGAAAGCGACCTTTCTTTTAATACATTCAATAAAGGCGTTCACTACAAAAAAATCCATTCCACCATGACCGGCCCCAACAGCGTCCTGCTCAAATCGCTTCCATAATGGGTGGTCGTGTTCCTTTAAATAGGGTTCCGGGTTTTCCCAAACATGCGATTTTTTGGAAATGCCGTCTATATAAATATGTCCAGCATTAAATGCGCCTGAACTATAATCCTGCCATAATCCCTGGGTACCCTGAACACGAAAGCCTAAATTATAAGGACGGGGCGAATTGGTGTCGTGAGTTAATACAATAGTCTCTCCATTATGTGTTTGAATCTGCGTCGTGACTATATCACCTAATTTAAAATTTAATTTTGCATTAGGGTGATTTTCACCACCTTGTGGATGGTTAACTATATATTTATGTAAACCTCTAGCTTTCGTAGCCACTGATGAGAGCCTCGTTAATAGATTGCCGCGATTGGCGTCAATCATCATGGCGACTGGTCCTAATCCATGTGTTGGATACAATTCCCCGTTTCTATATAAGGAGTGGTTGGTTCTCCATTTAGCTTCACTTAAGCCTTTATCCCCAAATTCAACTCCCGAATTATAGGCTGTTTTACCATCATTAAACTTTACACCCCTTAAATCGTGTTCATAGCCGCCTTGCAAATGCAATAACTCCCCAAACATTCCTTTCCTTACCATATTATACACTGCCAATACATCACGTCTATAACATACATTTTCTAAGCACATCACGGGGATCCCCGTTTTTTCACTTGCGTCTACAATGTCCCAGCAATCCGTTAACTTAACCGCACCACAAACTTCCACACCAGGAATAATCCCATGCTTCATGGCTTCCAAGGCTTGGGGTATATGCCATTCCCAAGGTGTTGCAATTATAACTGCGTCAATATCAGTACGTTGTAAGAGTTGTTTGAAGTTTTCATTTCCATTGAAATGCTCAATAGCAGCTGGTCGACCTGCTTCCTTAAGGATCTTTTGCGCCTCAGCTAACATATTACGGTCAGGATCTGCAAAGGCAATAATTTCCGTATCCTTTCTTTGGCAGAGCATTTCAATATGATTTTGTCCACGATAACCCGTTCCTATAATACCAATACGAACCTTATCCATTTTTGCTGTTGATTTAGCCATAATCAATTGCGGACTCAATCCTAAAGCCATGGTGGTCAGCCCTGTATTTTGTACAAATTTTCTCCTGCTTACTGTGTTTGGCATATAAGAATCGTTTTAGTGGTTATGCCTATACAAAATAGCTATAATTCAGCAGATATACAATACCATCCTCCATTTCAAAAAAATTGCACACACATTTATTCCATTATAAATTACTTATAATTAACATTATGTTAAATACATAATTACAAGATAACCCCCGATTGCTCGAGGGTTATTGTTGGTATATAAAATTATGTGTTTAGACTATTGGTATTTATCGTGCAGTTGATCATAGAAACTAAACTTTTGTTCAAATGCTGCGGAAGCTTTTGGATCCTTGCTCTTTAATTTATCACTTTTATATTGATACATCATTGCCAAATAATCAACAGATCTTAAGGCTATATTCTTCTCACTTTTGGTCATATCTGCTTTGTCCTTTAATGCGGTGAAAGACTTTTCTAACCAAGTGATTGCTAAGTCAATTTTTTGAAAAATTTGAATGTTCAAATCAGCAATAACAGCTTTTACTGAATCCTGCGGCGTCCCTTTTGCGGGTACCCCTGGCTTTGATGTTGCTTTTGCTGGAGCGCCTTTTGCAGTGGTTGTTGTCGCCTTTTGGGTGTTTAAAGCTTGTAAAGACTTTCTAGCAGCATCTAATTTGCCGTCTAAAATGGTATACTGAGCATAATAACTGATACCTGAATTATAAGCTGCTCTAAAATTGGTTGGATTCATTGTAAATGCCTGTTGAAAAGCTTCAGAGGCCTTTAAGACATACTTTTCTGTATTTGGATCATCAGATTTACCTTCCATGAATAACTCACCAAAATATTGAACCTCTAATTCGGATAATTTGTTTGCAGCAACTAACTGGTCGTAAAGTGCTACTTTTTCATCAATGGAATATACTTTGGCAATATACTCTCTTGAATATTGCTCCCATAACTCGGTGTTATTTGGACATTCAACTAATGCTTTCGCTAAATAAGTATCAAACTTTTCCTTTTCTTTTGTTTGGATTAAACAAGTAAACAAGTCATTATAAATTCCTTCTAAACTCAACATTCCTTTTTCATTGATTAAGCGCTCAAAGTAAGTAATAGCCAATGGAAAGTTCTTGTCCTTTTCATAACAAATAGCGGTATATAAAATTGTGATTGAATCCAGTTTCAATTTAGTATCTAACCAACCTCTGCCATAAAAAATATCACTGTACTTAACGCATGTTGCAAAATAGTTTGCTGCTTGATTATAGTTATTTGTATTATAAAGCTTTACCCCATCCGAAAAACTCTTGGTATATACTTGAATAAATGGTTCAGCAGGATTTAATTCCCTTTCTTTATTCGCCTTTTCATTAATAAAAGCGTTTCCTTCCTCTGTACTTACTAATTTTTCGATCGTATTGTACATATCATTATAGCTATTGGGATGCTTCACTAAGGATAAAGAATCCTTGGAAAAAAAACTATTGATTTTAATTTCCCAAAATAATGCTTCAGGGGTATTGACTAAAGTTGGATTTTTTTGCAAAATCTTATCTAAATCAGACTTTGCACTCTCATATTGGTTAATCAATATGGCATTTTTAACCTTGTCGAATTTTTGTGCTTGAGCAGCGTTAAATATCAAAAGCAAGGTTAGGATTGTAATTAACTTTTGCATAAATGCTATTTTATTTTTGTTGATTGTATTTTAATTTATTTATTCAACGGGTGTATTATCGCCCGTATTTTTTATTGTATCGTTCGTAGTGGGTGCATCATCAGAAGATTGGTTTTCGCCTGCATCAGCCACATTCGCGACTTCTTCCCCATCGACTAATTCAGCTTCAGGATCCGCGCCTTGATCACCAATTTTTGAAGTTGCTGCAATTTCATCACCATCATCTAAACGAATTAATTTAACACCTTGCGTTGCTCTACCCGCTTCACGTATTTCATTAATACTTGTGCGAATAGTCACACCCGATTTACAAGTAATGATTAAGTCATCGGATTCGAGCACATCCATTAATCCAACAAGGCTTCCCGTTTTTTCAGTGACGTTAATTGTTTTAACCCCTTTACCACCTCTGTTGGTGATACGATAATCATCAATGGGAGTACGTTTACCAAAACCTTGTTGACTTACCACTAATATGGTACGGTCTTTGTCTTCACGGCTAACACAAACCAAGCCAACTACTTCGTCTGTTTCATCATCCACTTCAATACCTGCAACACCAATAGCACCACGACCGGTTGGTCTTACCTTTTCTTCAGGGAAACGAATGGCTCTACCCGACTTAATGGCCATCATCACTTCATTATTACCATCGGTTAAGCGCGCTGCTAATAATTCATCCCCTTCATTAATGGTAATGGCATTTACGCCAGAAACTCTTGGACGACTAAATTCTTCCAAACAAGTTTTCTTGATGATTCCTTTTTTAGTACATAAAATAATGTAATGATTATTTACATATTCCTTATCATCTAACTTACGTACTTCAATAATTGCTTTTACTTTATCATCTGGAGGTAACTGAATTAAGTTTTGGATAGCTCTACCCTTACTTGTTTTCTCTCCTTCTGGTATTTCATACACACGCATCCAGAAACAACGACCTTTCTCCGTAAAAAACAACATGGTGTCATGGGTAGAGGCAATAAATAAATGCTCTACATAATCCTCCTCGCGTGTTTTAGAGCCAATCGCACCGCGGCCTCCACGCTTTTGTTGACGGTATTCTGATACGGAAGTACGTTTGATATAACCTAAATGAGAAATAGTGATTACCACATCTTCCTCTTCAATTAAGTCTTCGATACGCATTTCATCTGCTAAATATTGAATTTCGGTTTTACGTTCATCACCGAATTTTTCTTTTACTTCTAACAATTCTGTTTTGATTAATTCAAAACGTAAATGTTCACTTCCTAATAATTCTTTTAAAGAAGCAATTAATTTCATTAACTGATCAAATTCTTCTTTAATTTTTTCTCTCTCCATTCCAGTCAAACGTTGCAATCTTAATTCCAAAATTGCTTTGGCTTGGATGTCAGAAATACCCCATCCTGCTGTGATTAAAGCTTCTTTAGCTGCTTCTGGATTCGCTGAATTTCTAATTAAACGAATTACTTCATCTAAATGGTCTAAAGCAATTAAATATCCTTCTAGTATATGTGCACGTTCTTCTGCTTTTCTTAATTCATATTTCGCACGGCGAATCACCACTTCCATTCTAAACTCTACGAACTCAGAAATTAAACCCTTTAAGTGCATGATTTTAGGACGCCCTTTTGTTAAAGCAACGTTGTTGATACCATAACTGGTTTGCAACTCGGTATATTTATACAATTGATTGATGATTACTTGTGCAACAGCATCCTTCTTCAATTCAATCACAATACGCGTTCCTTCCCTTTTATTACTTTCATTGTTAACATGCGAGATGCCTTCAATTGTTTTGTCTACCACCAATTGACCAATTCGATCGGTTAAATTGTCGCGATTTACTTGGTAAGGAATTTCATGGATAACAATCATTTCACGACCACTCGCCTTTGTTTCAACATTGCATTTTCCACGCAATACAACTCTACCGCGACCCGTCATTAAACCTTGCTTCACCCCTTCCATTCCATAAATCACCCCACCTGTTGGAAAATCGGGTGCTTTCACATAATTGATTAATTCTTCAATAGTAATGTCTTTATTTTCGATATACGCGATACAACCATCCACCACTTCTCCTAAATTATGAGGAAGCATATTGGTTGCCATACCCACCGCAATTCCGGATGATCCATTCACTAATAATTGTGGAATACGCGTAGGAAGTACAGTTGGTTCTTCTAAACTATCATCAAAATTTAACTGAAAGTCAACAGTATCTTTTTCCAAATCATCCAACATGGCTTCAGAAATACGCTGTAAACGTGCTTCTGTATAACGCATAGCAGCTGGTGGGTCACCATCTTGGTTACCAAAGTTACCCTGGCCATCTACTAATTTATATCGCATAGTCCATTCCTGTGCCATACGTACTAAAGTATCATAAATAGCAGTATCCCCGTGTGGGTGAAACTTACCCATCACTTCTCCAACAATACGGGCTGACTTCTTATAAGGTTTATTGCTATTGTTGCCTAATTCATGCATGGCAAACAATACTCGACGATGTACAGGTTTAAATCCATCTCTAACATCAGGTAATGCACGTCCTACAATTACTGACATTGAATAGTCAATGTAGGAAGTTTTCATCTGTTCCTCAATGTTTACTTTGATCACACGATCATTGTCTTGTGTTTGCTCTGCTCCTAAATTTTCATTCAAATTATCTTCCATAAATGTTACTTTCTTTTCGTCAAAATATTAGCATAAAAATTACGCCAACGGACTAGTAACGAAGATACCTTTTAAGCCTCTTTTTTGAGTGATTTTTAGGGTAATTTTAGCACCCATTTATCCACAGTTTTACCCCTAATTGTGGGTAATAATTCATAACTTTAAACGGTTAATTCTGAAACAGTTCTCTTTAAAAAATAAGCCCCTTTATGCAACCACAAATTTTGATTATTGGCGCTGGTAAATCAGCGACTGTTTTAATCCAATATTTACAACAAAAAGCAGTTGAAAACAATTGGTATATTGTGCTTGCAGATGGTAATTTACAAGTAGCTGAGCAAAAATGGAACAAAGCTAAAAACGGCCATGCCATTGGATTTGATATTATAAATGATGATTTAAGAGCCCACTATATCCAACAAGCGAACATAGTGGTTTCCATGTTACCCGCATTTTTACATAGTAAGGTTGCGCAGGATTGTTTATCGTTTTCAAAGCCCCTTTTTACAGCGTCTTATGTTGACGATCATATGAAGGCTTTAGCACCCGCTTTACAGGAAAAAAAACTATTGTTTTTATGTGAAATGGGATTGGATCCTGGCATTGACCATATGAGTGCAATGGAATTGATTCATCGAATTCAAAATAAAGGGGGTGTTATTACCAGTTTTAAGTCCCATTGCGGCGGTTTAATCGCTCCAGAGAGTGATACTAACCCTTGGCATTATAAAATAAGCTGGAATCCGCGTAATATCATTTTAGCGGGTAAAGCGGGTGCGGTGTATTTGGAAAATGGAACCATTAAAAAACAAGACTACGCTACTTTATTTCATCAAACGCCCCTTGTATCTATTCCTTCCATTGGTCCATTATCTTATTACCCCAATCGAGATTCCTTGACTTATATTAATACCTATCATTTAAATGGAGTTAAAGATTTTGTACGCACAACGTTAAGGCCTGCTGATTTTTGTGAAGGATGGAATGCCATGATACAATTGGGATTAACCAGCGAAACACAATTGAATTTAAATGGAAATGAAACCATACAAGATTGGTTTGATCTTCATTTGAAGAATGAAAATTTACTTGCTTTGTACACCATACTCATGCAAAATGAAACCATCAATAAGCAAATACAATTTCTAGGCTTTGACGAAACTAAAATTATCCCAGCTGAATATAATAGTTCTAATGCAACCATTTTACAGTGGATATTGGAGCAAAAATGGAAACTAGGATCAACAGACATCGATATGGTTGTTATGATGCATGAAATTTCCTATGAACAAAATAATACAATTCATGAAGTGAAAAGCAGCTTGGTGATAAAGGGGAAAAATGCTGCTGAAACTGCCATGGCAAGTACGGTTGGTTTACCATTGGCCATGGGAGTTTGTGCCTATTTAAAAGGAGAAATAAACCTTTCTGGATTGCATATCCCTACCCATCCCAACATCTACAAGCCTATTTTAAAAGCGCTAGCAGAAGTGGGAATAGCGTTTATCGAAACAGAGAAGTAATCAATAAATTATTTATTTGGTTCCCATTCAAAGTCCAATTGACGCTTGTCCAAATTGGCGGCAACCACTTTTACCATGATTTTATCTCCCATGCTAAACTTACGCCCCGACTTTAAGCCAACCAAAGAATAACTAGATTCTACCAATCTAAAATCATCCATTCGGGATAAGGAGGTAATGCTTACTAGACCTTCGCATTTATGCGCTACTGTTTCCACCCAGAAACCAAATGTGGAAACACCACTAATTACGCCTTCAAAAGTATGTCCTAAAAATTGGCTCATAAATTCCACCTGCTTGTATTTATTGGAAGCTCTTTCTGCCTCCATCGCAGCACGCTCTCGCTCACTACAATGGGTGCATTTTTCTTCCATGGAGGCATCATTCATCGCATTTCCTAATAAAACAGATTGAACTACTCTATGTACCAAAACATCTGGATAACGGCGTATCGGTGAAGTAAAATGACAATAAAATTCAAATCCTAAACCATAGTGTCCAATATTATTGGTCGTATATACTGCTTTAGCCATGGTTCTGATCCCTAATTGTTCTAAAACATGTTGTTCTGGTTTTCCATGTGCTGATAGCATCAGTGCATTAAAACTATGTGCAATATGGTCTGGACTACTAATATCAAAAGGATATCCATGGGATTTAGCGAAAGCTACAAACGGCGCCAATTTATCTTCATTGGGCTGATCGTGTACACGATACGGAAATGGGATTGGCTCTTTTTTGATTTTAATATGACCCATTTTCTCGGCCATTAACTGATTGGCCTTTAACATGAGCTCTTCAATTAATTGATGGGATTCCTTACTTTCTTTTACCGTGATCCCAGTAGGTTTACCTTTTTCATCTAATGTGAAACGAACTTCCTGAGAAGAGAAATTAATTGCACCACTATCAAAACGTGCTTTCCTTAATTTTTGGGTATAATCTAATAACCATAATATTTCAGGCGCATGATCCCCTTGTTTGTTTTCAATAATTTCCTGTACCTGTTCATAGGTAAATCTACGATCTGAATAGATAATGGTTTTCCCGTACCAAGTATCAACAACATGGCCTTGTTCGTTAATGGTGAAAGTGGCGGAGAAGGTTAATTTTTCCTCATGAGGCCTTAAGGAACACAACTCATTAGAGATGCGTTCTGGAAGCATCGGATACACTCTATCTGGTAAATAAACCGAAGTAGCGCGTTCATACGCTTCTTTATCTATAGCAGTATCAGGTTGCACATAATGGCTTACATCTGCAATATGCACTCCAATTTCTATAAGCCCGTTTGCTAATTTTTGAAAAGAGATCGCATCATCAAAATCTTTTGCATCCACTGGGTCAATGGTAAATGTCAATACCTTTCTATAATCTTTTCGCTTACTAATTTCTTGTTCTGAAATTTGATCAGATAATGATCTTGCAAATGACAATGTTTCTTCACTAAATTCTAAAGTGAACCCTGCTTCCGCAACAATGGATTTCATGGCTAAATCGTTCTCTTGTTCGGGGGTAAATACACTCACTACCTCTCCTTCTGGTTTTCGATTTGCATTTTCCCATTTAGTTAATTGTACAATTACTTTGTCCTTATCCTTTGCTCCTTTTAATTTATTCACTGGAACATAAATGTCCGGCATTGGATAAATGGTATTGGGTATAAAAAAAGCTGTTTTTTCCATCACCTGCATCGTTCCAGCAAAAGAAACCTGCTTTCTCTTTAATACTTCTAACACTTTTCCTTCTTTCTTTCCTGACCCCTGCCTTATTTTAGTGATTTTGACAGCAACTTCATCACCTTTTAAAGCAGTATTAAAATCGGTTGGAAAAACGAGTATATCATTTTCCATCTTAGGTACAATAACGAAACCCATACCTGATTTAGCAATATCTAGTACCCCTCTATAGGTAGTAGCTAAATTTGTTTGCTTGGTTGTTTTATGTATTTTTTTTGTAGCCTTTTTTTTAGTTCCCATTGTTTTTTTTGTTGAATTCAGCTACATAATGAATGACTAATTGATTAAAAGCTTCTTTTGAATTAAATAAAAATTGAGGTTTGATCGGCAATACATATAAAGGAATGGTATTTAATTCCTCGGTGTATTTTACCAATCGAACCGCATCTTTTTCGGTTGTTAATATAATTTTACTATTCGCAGTAATTTGCTCAAACTTGTTTTTGATGTCATTTAAATCTTCAATTGAAAAAATATGATGATCACTATAACTAATTTGATAATAAGTATGTGTTTGTTCGTGTAAATATTCTTTTAACGGAAGTGGATTCGCAATACCACAAACCAATAAAACTTCGTCCTTTAAAGAAAGATCCCATTGTTTATTGGGGTCATAAATATGATATGGAGTATCATACGCAATGGAGGTGAAAAACACTGCTTGATTTTGATCAGGAAAAAGCTTTTCAATGATTTCGTCTCTTTCTGTTTCAGCTAAATTTTCGGGGCATTTGGTGACCACAATAATATGTGCTCTTTTTGCAGATCTTCGTTCATCCCTTAAATCGCCAGTGGGAAAAAAGACATCATCACAATATAAGTTACTATAGTCTGTTAATAAAATATTAAGTCCAGCAGCAATTTCAGGATGTTGAAATGCATCATCCAAAATGACTGCGGCTAAGTCAGGAACATCCTGAATTAATTGAGGAATAGCTTCAATTCTTCTTTCCCCCACTGCCACAGAAACACTGGGATATTTAATATGAAATTGCATGGGTTCATCCCCTATTTCAAGCGCAGTTGTATTCACTCCTGCCAAAGCATAGCCTTTAGTGCGTCGTTTATACCCTCTACTTAATGTGGCAATTTTATACTCATCTGAAAGAAGGGATAATAGATATTCAACCATGGGTGACTTCCCTGTACCGCCCAAGGATAAGTTACCTACACAAATTATGGGTATATTAAATTGAACTGATTTTAAATATTGTTTATTATACAACCAATTACGTACATAGACAATGACACCATATAATAAGGCGAATGGAAGTAATAAAACTCTAAAAGATTTTAAAAAAATGGTATTAAAATTCATAAATTTTCCAAGGCGTAATACAATGCGTTAAAGGTACATCAAATTGCTGGGTATCTTCTAATTTAGGGATAGGTTCAAAATAGGATATCCCTACCCTTAAATGGTTTTTGGGATAGTTTTCAAAGAAACGATCGTAAAATCCTTTTCCAAAACCCACTCTATGACCAGAGAGGTCAAACCCCAATAAAGGAACTAGAATAGCCTCCATTTGAATAGGCATTAATTTATTCAATGGAATGGGTTCTTGTATGCCCCAACTGTTTTCAATTATTGTTTCCGTTTCTGTAAAAAAATCCATTGATATTTTATCTGGACTAATTCTAGGATAAGCAAATTCAACCGTTGGCATAACTGCTTTTAAATAATCGGCCAACAATAAAACATTGGGTTCATGGTGGTTATCCATTGGATAAAAACTACCCACTTTATGTACATTGCCCATTTTGAATCTTTGGAATTGGATCAATAGTAAATCATCCAATTTTACACATTCCGTTAAAGTCAGGGCCTTACGTTTATTCAAAAAAAATTTCCTTGCTTCTGATTTTAGCATACCACAATTTACTCAAAAAAGCTAAATATAGTGGTCCCATAATTACGTTCGAAACTATATCCAGGGAACTTTTTGTACTCATTTCTGGGTGTATGCTCTAGAACAAAATACCCTTCTTCACTAATTAATTTACGTTCTACAATGATTCTAGGTAAATCATCGATGGTATTGAGTGCATAGGGTGGCCCAGCAAAAATGATATCATATTGTTGGGTACAAGTATTCAAGTATTGAAATACATCCATTTGAAGTACATGGGCATTGTCTATTTTGAGCAAGTCAATGTTTTTTTTGATAAAAGCGAGCATTTGAACATCTTTTTCAACAATTGTCAAATCCGCTGCGCCTCTCGAAGCGAGTTCATAACTAATGCAGCCTGTACCCCCAAATAAATCAAGTGTTTTGGCACCTTCTATTTGAACCCGATTTTGTAAAATATTAAATAAACCTTCCTTCGCAATATCTGTAGTTGGCCTAGTATAAGGCATATTGGTTGGTGGATGAATTCTTCTCCCTCCATATTTACCAGCAATAATTCTCATTAAAATATAAAATAAGGGGAATAAATATGATTCGGATAATTGGCATTTAAAGAATTGGCCATGGTTCCTTGGTTGTTGTTTAAAATTTCAACTGAGCTAAAATACGGGAATACCCCATTGATAAAATCATCTTTTAATTGGGCAGCACCCCATATACTTAATTCAGTTTGACCTAAATCACCAAGTACATTGGCCCCAGTATTTAAAATGGTATAACAGTTTTGATCAGCTCCTTCAATTGGATGGGTGTTCATTATTTGAGTTGCGCCCGCCTTTACCAATCTTATATAATACGTATTGTCAAATAAAAATACCAAAGCAGCATTTTGAGCTGGAATGGTTAAAACAAACTCGGCGAAATGATGCCATTTGCCAGTTGGAAATGTTCTAGACAATAAAGTACTTAACGCATCGGGTACTGAAAAAACAAGCATTTGTTGTTCACCTAATACTTTTAGGTACAATTCCTCTTCGCTACTCACTCCATGTACCAAATCCAATTCCTGTTGGTATAACAAAGTGTCTTCTTTAGTCAATTTTTTAGTAAGCATATACCTGGAACTGTTCCAAACAAAAATTACATTGTTAAATATCCCCTGTATTAATTTAGAATTATTTTGCAAATAGGCAATTAATTGATGCCAACCCACATTGTCTGGACTATTTACAAAATGTTCAAAAGCAACAAAATCTCCAGTTACATTATTTTTTACTGAAAAAACAATTTGCTCATGATCAACAATTAAGTATAAATCTTCCACTTTATTATTGAATGTGCTTTCTAATGTAGAATAAAGACCAATTTTCTTTTTTGCCATATTGTAAAATCTTATGCAATGATATAAAAAAAGGCGCAGTTCTTTGCTAAAACTAGTTGTAGATTTGTGAAATATGAGTGAATCTGGCACTACCCCATCCTTACAAGTAAATATATCAAGTAAACAAATTTTGGCTATTTCATTGCCAATAGCACTTGCTATATTGGTCCCACAGGTGAATTTTGTCATTAACAACATCTTCCTTGGCGCTCTAAGTAGCCAAGCACTAGCCATTGCGGGTATCACTGGCGTTTATTACCTAATTTTCGGAGTCATGAGCCAAGGGCTTAATAATGGTTTACAAGCACTTATCTCCAGAAGGGCCGGCGAAAATAGAGTCGATGAAATTGGTATTTTATTTTCACAGGGTGTTATTATTTCTTTGTTTCTATCTGTAATTGGAATTGCATTTACCTATTTTATTGCCCCCTTAATTTTCAATGCACTACTGCATGATGTTACCATTAAAAATGCAACCATTGATTTTTTAAAAATACGTATTTGGGGATTGCCCTTCTTATTCATTTATCAAATGCGCAATGCTTTACTAGTAGGTACGAATCAAAGTAAATTTTTAATTATTGGCACTGCTACAGAAGCAATTGTAAATATATTTTTGGATTACAGTTTAATTTTTGGACATTTTGGTTTCATCGCAATGGGATTGAATGGGGCGGCCTATGCTTCAATTATTGCTGAAGTCTTAGGTTTATTGGTGATTTACCTAGTAATTCATTACCAAAAAATTGGGGCTCGATTTGAATTATTTAAACGCTTCACTATACAATGGGATTATATAAAATTAATCCTTGTACAATCCGCACCCATCATGACACAATACATGATTAGCATTATTAGTTGGGAGTTTTTTTATATCCTCATTGAACACCGAGGTGAACAATCCTTGGCTGTTTCCAATGCCATGCGTAATATTTTTGGATTTTTCGGAAGTTTTACTTGGGCATTCGCTGCAACCTCAAATACCATGGTGAGTAATATTATTGGCCAAAATTTAATTGATAAAGTGATCCCATTAATCAATAAAATTATGAAATGGAGTTTTGGTTTTGCTTTAATTGTTTTTATCCTATTGAACCTATTTGCAAGCCAATTTTTGTCCATTTATGGACAGGGAGATGGGTTTATGTCTGAAGGTATCCCGGTGTTAAGAGTAGTGTCCTTTGCTTTGTTATTAATGTCAATCGCAACTGTTTGGTTGAATGCAGTAACAGGTACTGGTCAATCAAAAATAAATTTATGGATTGAGTTTTTTGCCATTGTTGTGTACATAGCATATTCCTATATTACCATCGAATACTTACAATTGCCTATTACGATTGGATGGGTCTGTGAAATTATTTATTGGATTTGTTTGTTGATCCCTTCCTATTTATATATCAAGTCCATGCGCTGGAAAGGAAAAGTTATATAACACATTAGCTACGCGCTTTTTCAATAGTAACGGTTGTTGTTCCTTCGAAATGTGCAATGGCTAATTTTTGTTTAGTAACGGACACTTGAATATGTTCAACGATCAGATAATTTTTTAAAATTACTTCTACAATACTGCCCACTAAGGTTTCTAACAAAGGAGTTGGGACTAGCATAATTTCACGGACTACATTGTAAATTTCAACATAATCAATGGTTTGATTAATATCAACAATGATGTCTTCATTGGGTTTTAAATGAACATGTACATCAACAAAAAAAGTGTTGCCCACTTTTTTCTCTTCCGGGTATAAACCATGGTAACCGAAAAATTCCAAATTGGTTAAACTAATACGCATGCTTAAAGTATTAGTGGCCCTTCGCAGTTAAGTAGCGTTCCGCATCTAATGCTGCCATACATCCGCTTCCTGCTGCTGTTACCGCCTGGCGATAATTTTTATCTTGTACATCTCCTGAGGCAAATACCCCTTCTACATTTGTTTTAGTCGTACCAGGGACTGTTGTGATGTATCCTGTTTCGTCCATAGTAAGATATTCTTTGAAAATATCACTATTTGGTTTATGACCAATGGCTACGAAAAATGCACTTACTGGAATTTCTTGCAATTCATTGGTTTTATTGTTTTTAATACGAACCGCTTGAACTGTTTTCTCTCCTAAAATTTCATCGGTCTCAGAATTAAAATACACTTTAATATTGGGTGTATTCAAAACCCTATCCTGCATTACTTTACTTGCACGCATTTGGTCTTTTCTTACAATCATGTGCACTTGAGTACACATTTTTGATAAATAGTGCGCTTCTTCCGCTGCAGTATCACCAGCCCCTACAATGGCAACTTCTTTTCCTTTAAAAAAGAATCCATCACAAACTGCACAAGCACTTACACCAAAACCATTTAAACGCTCCTCACTTGGGATACCCAACCATTTTGCACTAGCACCAGTTGAAATAATAACGGCATCCGCTTCAATGATTTTTTCATCGTCAATCCAAACTTTTTTAACGTCTCCGCTAAAGTCCACTTTAGTCGCTAACCCATACCGAATATCCGTACCCATGCGAGCTGCTTGTTTCTCAAAATTTACCATCATATCCGGGCCTTGAATCCCGTCTGGAAAACCAGGATAGTTTTCAACTTCAGTAGTAATGGTTAATTGACCCCCTGGTTGAATCCCTTGATATAAAAGTGGTTTCATATTAGCGCGCGCAGCATAAATAGCCGCAGTGTAACCTGCAGGTCCTGAACCTATAATTAAAATACTTACTTTTTCTGTTTCCATAATTTCCTTTTGAATGCTTCAAAATTAGTTAAAAAAAAGCCCCGCAAATCAGTTAGATCTTTGGGGCTTTTTATGATATTATTATTAATTAGCCCAAATAAGCTTTTAACGCGTTACTATATCTTGCTTTTTGCAAACGTTTAATAGCACGTTCTTTAATTTGTCTAATTCTTTCCTTTGTTAAATCGTATTTAATTCCAATTTGTTCAATGGTTACTCCGTTTTCACCATCTAAACCAAAATAGGCATTCACTATTTCCGCCTCTCTAGGACTCAATGATTTAAGCACACGACGAATTTCTTCTCTTAAAGAATCTTTCATTACATCTTCGTCCGTATCATCACCCCCTTGTAATAAATCACCCATTGCTACATCCTCTGCTTCATGCACTGGTGCATCTAAAGAAGTGTGACGTGTATTAGATTGGAATATATTGTTGATTTCAGTTTCAGACATTTCCAAGATACCAGCTAGTTCCTCAGTGGAAGGCTCACGCTCATGCTCTTGCTCAAATGCCATGTAAGCCTTATTGGCTTTATTATAAGTACCAATTTTATTTTGAGGCAAACGCACTAAACGACCTTGCTCTGCCAATGCCTGTAAAATAGATTGACGAATCCACCATACGGCATAAGAAATAAACTTAAACCCTTTTGTTTCGTCAAAACGCTGCGCAGCTTTAATCAATCCTAAATTTCCTTCATTGATTAAATCACTTAATGACAAGCCTTGGTGCTGATATTGTTTTGCAACGGATACCACGAAACGCAAATTGGCTTGCACTAATTCATCCAATGCACGTTGATCGCCCATTTTAATTTGTTGCGCTAAGGTGGTTTCCCTTTCAGGATTGATCATTGAAATCTTAGAAATCTCTTGTAAGTACTTTTCAACCGCTTGAGAATCTCTGTTGGTAATCTGTGTAGCAATTTTAAGCTGCCTCATGCAATGAATTTATTTAAGTATATAACGAAAGAAACACTAAAATAGTATAGTGTTGCCAGTCTGCAAAGGTACTATTTTGTAGTGAATTAAGCAAATATTGATTGTAAAGGAGTTAAAGGCTGTTTTCAGGTATAAATATGCCCATTTTGGGGACAATAACCACCCTATTTTATCCCTTTTTTTAAGGTTTATCCCCCCTCCCGAATTATCTTCGCAACATGATTGATTACCGATCCGATACCGTCACCAGGCCAACACCCGGCATGTTGGCATTTATGGAAGCTGCTCCGGTGGGCGATGATGTTTTTGGAGAAGATCCAAGTATTAACGCATTAGAAAGAATAACTGCTGCAAAATTTGGGATGGAAGCTGGTTTATTTTGCCCTAGTGGCACAATGACCAATCAATTGGCGATCAAAACACATACACAGGCTGGAGACGAGGTTATTTGTGACCGATTGTCTCATATTTATCAATACGAAGGGGGTGGAATTGCATTTAACGCTGGATGCTCCGTTCAGCTATTGGAAGGCGACAGAGGTCGCTTGACCCCCAATCAAATCCTGGCCGGTATTCATTCAGAGGATGTCCATAAGCCAATTACTAGGCTCGTTAGTTTAGAGAATACCACCAATCGTGGAGGTGGGGCTTGTTACGATTTTGAGACATTTAAAGAAATTAAAGCAGTAACCCTGGCCCATGGTTTGGCATTACATTTGGATGGAGCCCGTCTTTTTAATGCCATCGTTCAAAAAAACGAAGCCCCTGTATTATATGGTCAGGTATTTGATTCCATTTCTATTTGTTTTAGCAAGGGTTTAGGTGCCCCGGTTGGAAGTGTTTTAGTGGGATCCAAGGATTTTATAAAAAAAGCGAGACGTTGGAGAAAAGTATTTGGGGGTGGAATGCGACAAGCAGGCTATTTAGCTGCAGCTGGCATCTATGCTTTGGAACACCATATAGAACGTTTAGCAGAAGATCATAAAAATGCCCTAGTCTTGAGTGAAGTATTGGCATCGAAAGATTTTGTTGAGTCGATCCTTTCTGTTGAAACCAATATTGTAATAGCAACCATTGGAGGTAAATACACAGCAGCAAGTTTTACATCCGCTCTAAAAGAAAAAGGGATTTTAGCGATTGCAATGACCCCTACTCAAGTGAGATTTGTATTTCATTTAGATATCACAGAAGCTGATTTAGCTAAAACAATAAATATCATCCACCAATTATAAAGAAATTATAAAATAATAAGCAGCGTCCATGTTAGAAAGAATTAACCCAACTACAACACAAGCTTGGTTTGTATTAAAAAAACACCATGAAGATGAAATGAATCGAAAGCACATGCGCGATTTATTTGCAGCAGATGAAAAAAGATTTGAAACCTACTCTATTTCCACTCCAGAAATTCTATTTGATTACTCAAAGAATATTATCACAGATAAAACGAAACAACTTTTATTACAATTAGCAAATGATTGTAATTTAAAAGAAGCTATTGAAGCGCAGTTTGCTGGACAAGCAATCAATGAAACAGAAAATCGCGCAGTTTTACACACTGCCTTAAGAAATTTTTCAGATACACCAGTCATGGTTGATGGAGCCGATGTAATGCCTGATATTAAACGTGTATTAAATCAAATGAACCGTTTTTGTACCGCATTTCATAGTGGTGAACATAAAGGGTATACAAGCAAGAAAATAACCACCATTGTAAATATTGGAATTGGTGGAAGTGACTTGGGTCCAGTAATGGTTACTGAAGCCTTAAAGCCTTATTGGGTGGAGGGCATCCAGGTTTATTTTGTAAGTAATGTAGATGGTACACATATTGCAGAAACATTAAAGAAAGTAAATGCGGAAGAGACCTTATTTTTAATTGCTTCAAAAACATTTACTACACAAGAAACCATGACCAATGCGCATACAGCACGTAGTTGGTTTTTAGAATATGCTAAAGAAGAAGCACATATTGCAACTCATTTCTTTGCCCTTATGACCAATGAAAGAGCGGTGAATGCTTTTGGCATTGATAGCAAAAACATGTTTGAGTTTTGGGATTGGGTTGGCGGAAGATATTCTTTGTGGAGTGCGATTGGCTTATCAATTGCATTAACCATTGGGTATCAAAATTTCGAAGCATTATTAAAAGGGGCTAACCAGGCAGATATTCATTTTAGAGAAACTTCATTTGATAAAAATATACCAGTAATCATGGCTTTATTGGGAATATGGTATACTAATTTTTTTGGTGCTCAAAGTGAAGCCATCCTACCCTATGATCAATATATGCATCGCTTCGCAGCATACTTCCAACAAGGCAATATGGAAAGCAATGGAAAATATATTGACCGAAAAGGGACTGCTGTAAATTATGCTACGGGGCCCGTAATTTGGGGTGAACCAGGCACCAATGGCCAACATGCATTTTACCAACTAATACACCAAGGCACTTTAGTAATTCCTTGTGATTTTATCGCTCCTGCGCAAACACATAATCCAATCGGAGATCATCATGATAAATTATTAAGTAATTATTTTGCTCAAACCGAAGCATTGTTAAATGGTAAAACACAAGCCGACGTGATCACTGAATTAAAGACAGGAAATAAATCGGAAAAAGAAATAGAATTTCTTACACCGTTCAAAGTTTTTGCAGGCAACAAGCCAACCAACTCCTTTTTGGTGAAAAAAATTACGCCTTCCAGTTTAGGATTTTTAATTGCTTGTTATGAGCATAAGATTTATACTCAAGGTGTAATTTGGAATATATTTAGCTTTGACCAATGGGGCGTTGAACTAGGAAAACAATTGGCCAATAAAATATTGCCAGAATTGGGAAATGAGGGAACGGTGACTGGTCATGATTCATCTACCAATGGACTTATCAATCAATATAAAAATTGGAAGAAAGCGTAGTGCTTACCACAAACAACCCTTCATGACTGCTGATATTCAAATAAATCCCATCACTCCAAGCGATAATATTGCTTTGGCAAAAGTAATCAGAGATACTTTAACTGAGTTTGGTGCCAATAAACCAGGTACTGTATATTTTGATCCAACGACCGATGCTTTGTTCGAATTATTCAGCACCACAGGATCAATATACTATGTTGCCACATTGAACAATGAATTGGTAGGTGGATGTGGTATTTACCCCACCGAAAATTTACCGGAAGGAACTTGTGAGTTGGTGAAATTATATTTAAAATCCGAAGCCCGTGGAACAGGGCTAGGAAAAAAACTCATGGAAAAGTCCATGCAATGGGCAAAGGACAATGGCTATTCACAGGTTTACCTTGAATCAATGCCAGAACTTGCTAAGGCAGTTTCTATTTATGAAAAAGTAGGATTTGAACGCTTAACTCAACCACTAGGCAATAGTGGTCATTGCGGTTGTGATATTTGGATGACTAAACAATTGTAATTACCATTTATCCACTTCTTCGCCACTTAAATTATCCCCTTGACTTGCTGGAGTATCGCGTGCTTCCAATGGTACTTTTTCTGTGATCGTGGAAGGATCAATATCTTGTTCAGTTTCAACAGGTGCCTCTTCAATTATTTGAGGATTGGGTGAAGGTTCAACTGGTTTATACTCCTGGCCTACAGGTGGAATATAATTTCCATCGGCATCATAGGATTCTTCATGGTTAAACGCATCAAAATCAAAATCAGGCATTAATTCTGTTTTGACATGATCTATTGCTTCTGTGATGGCTTTTAAAAATTTATTAAAATCTTCTTTATACAAGAAAATTTTATGACGATCATAGCCATTGTTGTCAAAACGCTTCCTACTTTCCGTAATGGTTAAAAAATAATCGTTGGCACGTGTAGCTCTTACGTCGAAAAAATAGGTTCTACGTTTACCTGCTCGAATTCTTGTACTATATACACTTTCGTTTTTCTTGTCATTTTGTTCAAAATTCCCGTTCTCCATAAATATCAATTTCAATTATTTATCTAAAATATAGAAATTGATTGAAAAATGAAAATTTTGAAATAAGAATTTTTACTCCTCTTTTTGAGATTGCTGGGTTTTATAAAGTTCTGCGTACAACCCATTTTTTGCTAACAAGCTTTCGTGTGTGCCCATTTCAGCGATATTGCCCGCTTGTAAATAGATAATTAGGTCAAATTTGAAACTAAAAAATATACGATGTGTGATAAATAAAGCGGTTTTACCTTCCAAATCCTTACTTAATTGACCAAGAATGGACTTTTCTGTTTTAGCGTCTACTGCACTTAAACAATCATCAAAAATGTATATAGAAGGATTTTTTATAATAGTTCTTGCAATAGAGAATCTTTGTTTTTGTCCTCCACTCAGGGTAGTTCCCCGTTCACCAAGGAGGGTTTCAAACTGTTTATTTAATTGCTTAATTTCTTGGTAAACATTAGCAGTAGTCGTAGAATCAATCAATGAGGATTCCGATTGTAATTGATGAATACCAAATTGGATATTATTTTTAACAGAATCACTAAATAAAAAAACATCCTGTTGCACATACCCAATTGCTTTCCTTAAATCCTGCACATTAAAATCCTTAATATCAATTCCATCTATTTTGATACTACCACTACTGGGATCATACATACGGGTAATTAATTGTGCAATACTAGATTTACCTGCGCCCGTCTTTCCCAATATCAAAACTTTTTGACCAGACTGTATGTGTAAATCAAAACTACTTAATGCTTTGATGCCAGAGTGTGGGTATATAAAATTAACCTGATCAAAACTGATCTCTCCTTTTAAATCGGAGAAAGGGATAGGATTTCTTTTTGTTTGTATAGATGGATGGATGGATAAAAATTCATTTAATCTTTTTTGAGATGCAGCTGCTCTTTGTATCATACTGGCCGTCCATCCTATCGCACTTACTGGGAATGTAAGCATATTGATATAAATAACAAACTCAATGATAGTGCCCACTTTACTGGGATCCTGATAAGCTTGTAAACCACCAAGAAAAATGGTTAGCAGGGTACTTAAGCCAATCATCAATGACATGGTAGGGGTGTAAATTGCTTCTACCTTAGCCAGGCTCACCGCATTTTTACGATACAATTCACTGTTCTTTTTAAAAAACCCAAGCATGGCCGCTTCTTGAACAAATGATTTAATCACCCGAATCCCAGAATAGGACTCCTGTGCATTGGTGGTTAAATCAGAAAGTTGCTCCTGTATTTGTTCACTTTTTTTATTGATGATACTATTTACAATATAAATGGTAATCGCCAATATGGGCAATGGGGCTAAAACATATAAACTAAGCTCCACATCCTTACTAAACATATTGAATAAACAAAAACCAATTAAGGATATTAAATTTATGAGGTACATGAGTGAAGGTCCAGTATACATTCTTACCCTACTCACATCCTCTGACATTCGATTCATTAAATCGCCTGTACTATGTGTTTTATAGAATTCAGTGTCTAATTTTTGATAATGTGCATATACTTGATTTTTTTGGTCAAATTCTATATGACGACTCATCACAATGATGGTTTGTCTCATAAAAAACATAAAAACACTTCTAATAATGGCAAGTGCTAAAATCGTAATACTACAAAAGGTAATTAAAGCCGAAAAACTAAACTGTTGATGGGTACTTATATCCGCTATGTAAGAAACAATTAAATCATCCTGTATTGGAGCTACTGGTTTTCCTCCAGGAAGCTTGGCTTGGACTAAACTAACTACATAACCTGTAATTTGAGGCGCTAAAACTGCCAAATAGTTAGTGGCAATCACCAATAAAATACCCGTAAAAAATCGAAACCGGTATTTCCAGAAAAACACATTTAATGCCACTAGTTCTTTCACTTACTCCTTTTTGTAAAGATAGTTAGTAGTCAATTAATTAGACGTTTTGTTTAATGGAATAAAAAGGCAATATTTTTTGCATAATTCGGTTTCCTATCCTACATTTGCCGCGGAGAGATGGCAGAGCGGTCGAATGCGGCGGTCTTGAAAACCGTTGACTGTTACAGGTCCGGGGGTTCGAATCCCTCTCTCTCCGCCAACCCGTTCAAAAACCACGATAAATCGTGGTTTTTTTGTTTTCAAAAGTCACGAAGTGAATACACATTTCGAAAAATGAGGCATAAAGCTTGCTTTAATGCAAAATTTTGATGAAAAGTGTAAAAAGGGCCTAGCCCTTTTGGAAACAAAAAAATAAGTGGCGAAGCCACTGGTTTTTGAACGGGTTGAGGCCCCCCACTCAAGGATGCCGGAACGAAGTGACGGCAATCCGTTAATTAAGTATAAATCAAGTGGCGAAGCCACTGGTTTTTGAACTGGTTGAAGCCCCCCACTAAAGGATGCCGGAGCAAAGCGACGGCAATTCGCATTATATATAAATATATATATAATATATAAAAAACCCACCAAAAATACCAAAGTATGGGGTCAATAATTGTTAGTAAAATTTATATTTTAAATAAAATTAATTTGTCAAATTAACAAGGCCAGAATCAAATGAAAACCAATTATTTGAAGATCTAAAAAAGAATAATACAATTGCATAAATTTTACAATCTCTATCACCTTTTGATTTAATTATTCATATTTTTTGTTAATTTTTGGATATAAATAAATTGGTTAAATGTATTTGTTTATTTAAATTTATATCCCCTCATCTTAGAAATTAAAAATAAATTAAAGTCATACTCATGAAATTGATTTTGAGTTTCACTATTCTAATTTTCGGGTTTTCAGTTTCATCTTATAGTCAAACTATAACTGAGAATGTTTTTACATGGCATTATACATACAAATGTTCATATTGTAGTCAAATCAAAAAAGAAGAAAAACTTGATCTTAGTACGATTAAAGACCCAAACATCTACAATAATGCTTTTCAATATGGCATAATCAATGGTGCTATGAATAATTCAGGTTTTGAAGAAAAAAAGATTTGTGATATAAGTAGATCTGGCGAGCACAGATATGAATTAATTAAAAAAAATAGAACACAGGAAACTTTTTCA
The DNA here is from genome assembly GCA_947487525.1 of Bacteroidota bacterium. Taxonomy (GTDB): domain Bacteria; phylum Bacteroidota; class Bacteroidia; order Chitinophagales; family Chitinophagaceae; genus Sediminibacterium. The sequence goes on along the minus strand of CANKWR010000026.1, from coordinate 6,065 downwards.
GTTAATAAATCAAGTAACCCGACGAATTCAGCTAGCAATAATTCTAGTTCCAAGTCAACCAATCCTAAAGTTGATAACAAAAAGAATTTTCGAGATGAAGTATACAATATTTTTTATGATTATAACAAAATTGCATTAAAAAATAGAAACAATATTAATGATGTTTCACTGGCTGAAGCTGATTTAATATTTAGTCAATATGATGCTGATAAATGGTATAAATCTTCAGATAAAGAAAAGAAAACTGCTGTAAATTTAATAATTGCAACATTTCATCATGGAAATTCATATAAGAATGATTTTGTAGAAGCTACTGAATTAGGAGAGAAAGGATGGAATTATTACAAAAAGGGTGATTTAAAAATGGCAATTGAACTTACTAATGAGTCAATTTCGATTAATGATTCCATACCAGTTTTAATAGGAAATAAAGCACTTTTTGAGTTGATAAATGATAAATCTAGAATTCTGGAATTAAATTCACCAGGTAAAACAATATTTTCAGTTTACCAATTTAATTTTTGGTTAAGTTACAAGAAATTTCACAACATAGTTTTTAAAGAAAATGATCGAAATATTCAAAAGGTATATATTAAAGGAGTTATAGATGATTTAAATGAGCTTAGGAGTAAAACATCTAGTTCAGATTTACTTTTTATTCAGGCAATTGATTTATTACTAACTACCTTTCTGAATGAAGATCTTGCATTTGTTGAGGCGCGATTAAATGAAAACATGAAAAATTAAGGCCACCCAACAGGATGACCTTTAAATATCATTAGCTAGTTAGCATTAAGGTTGAACCCCTTCGCCTTGGAAACTAACCTGTTTGTTTAAATTACCGCTGAAAAACAAAGTAGCATTTTTAGTGAATGCTCCTACCGCATTACCATTAAAACCTAAAGTAACCACCGCCTTTCCACCTGGAGCAATAACTTGTCCCTTATTGTATTTAGGTGTTGTGCAACCACAACCCACCATCACATTGTCAATGGTAATTGCTGCAGCACTAATATTTTCAATGGTAACATTAAATTCAGTTGCTTTACCAGTAGTTATTTTACCCATATCATAATTATCATTGGTAAACTTCAACACCTTAGTAATTTCAACAGGAGCTTGCGTAGTTTGCGCATTCAAAGTAAAGCTGCCTAAAAATAAAACCATGGCTACTAAAATCTTTTTCATAATTCATTTATTTAGAGTTCAAATTTATACCATTTTAACTTAATATAAAAGCTATTTGTTTGACTGTATATGATTAACAATGATGTTCTTAAGTGTATTGACACTGATTTTTTTTCCTACAAACTTACCTTCCTTGTTGATTAAGTAAAAAATGGGGTTGGTATAAGCATCGTAGGCCTTGCGCAAATCGTTATTTTGTCCTAAATGAACGTGCGTATAATTTTTTGATAAATGATGGGTCGTAATAAAGGATTTCCATACCTCAGCCTGTAATACCAGGTCATTGCATACGGTATACTTCCCTATTTTCAACACCAATTGATTTTCAAGAATATTGATAATACTATCCATCTTGGGCAATTCTACTTTACAATAATCACAGGTTGGGTCGAAAAATGTAATTAAAGTATAATCAAATTCTTTAGCAAATTCATGTAATTTTTTTTCTACCCCAGCGGTATCTTTTAGTACCATGTTCACACTGGTATCTTGAAATTTCAAGGCATTGACAGTTTCAAGTTCTTTAAGTAAATTTTTCTCAAGGGTCGGATCCAAGAATTTACATTTTTTTTCTTTCACATACTTATTCAGAAAATAGGCATACGCCATAGTATTATTTTGTATTTCCCTATTTTTTAAAATCTTTATTATTTGGTCAAATATATATGGATAGGCCTTGCTCTTGCAATCTAATTTAAGCATAATGGTATCCACCCCTTTAACAATGGAATCGGCTTGTAAGGGATAATAAGATAAATATTCTGTGATAACTTGTTTTAGAACTGGCGTAAATAAAAGCTTAGGCGAGTTGATATCAATATTTTTCAAGAAAGCCACTCTGTCAGCAAATTTCTTTTTATTAGGTACCGAAGCATCCAGTTTGTTTAAGACATCAAAATAGATATATAAAGCCGATGCTGGCTTCAATTTATTCATCATCCCGTTTCTTGCTTCAGAAAGTCGGGTATTCTTTTCTTTGAAAAAAAGTGCTTTTTGTGCTAGATTAAATTTTTTGCCTTGCTTTATCTCTTTGTCATACAATGAATCAAAATAGGATAATTTTTTCTCTAAATTTTGATAAGAAAAAAAACTATCGTTCTTACTGTTTTTTGAACTTATGGAAGCTAAGTAGTCGGGACCATTAATAACAATTGAAATTGAATCCTTGTTTTCAATGATTAAATTTATTTTTTGCTTTGAAGTAGGAAAGTATAAATAATAAATACCCCCAACAATGGGTTTAATTTGTTTAATTGTATTTACACTTTTGTAAAACTCAATGGTGTCTTTTGGAATGTAATTTTTTTCATCAAAAACAGTACCCCACAAATAAGCAATACTATCCATTGCATTGCTTGACTTTATTTTTAATTGGAACTGGGCTACTCCCAATTGGGAAATCAATAAAAAACCAACTAAAAAAAATAATATTCTTGATTGCATAGGTTACAAAAATAAGCTAGGTATTTTATAGAGTACCCTTTCTTTAGAAACAAAGAAGTAGAATAAATTCTAATGACGTTTATTATTGCCTATAAAACTTCATAGCTTGAGGCATATAAGCTCTTAATGCCCTTATTCGATTGACTTCCGTAGGATGTGTTCTGAAAAATTCAGGTATTTCTTTGCTACTTGCATTGTTCATTCTTTCCCATAAAGGAATAGCTTCATTTGGATTATACCCGGCCATGGCGGTCCATATTAATCCATATTGATCGGCTTCTGTTTCATGTTTTCTTGAAAAGGGCAAAGCCAGACCAACTTGGGTTCCAATTCCATACGCCAATTCAATGTTTGATTTTGTTCTTGAAGATTTATCAGCCACCGCAGATGACAATGCCAAACCACCCAAATTCAATAACATAGATTGACTCATTCTTTGTTTCCCATGATTTAATAAAGCATGAGAAACTTCGTGACCTATAATTACAGCTAACTCCGCTTCAGTCTTAGTCATCGTTAAAATTCCTGTATATACTACTATTTTTCCCCCAGGCATACACCAAGCATTTACTTGAGGATCCTGTACTAATTGATATTCCCATCTATAATTATTTAGCTGAGATTGCATATTTCTATCCGAATAATACTTATTCACTGCTTGAACAATTTTTTTCCCTACCCTTTGAACCATTTGTACATCCACGTCACTTCGGGTACTAATTACTTTACTTTTCTTTAAATAATCCCGATACATAGAATCAGATGTATGGAAAATTTCATCGTCTGAAAGCAAGGACAATTGACTTTTACCCGTAAGCTTATTTACAGCACAGCTGGCAATTAGCATGGAACCAATAATCAATAATAATAAGTATTTCATATATATAAAGTTGATGCTAATCCTCTAAGATTCCAAATTTTCCATTTTCATAATCTTCAAATGCCTGTAAAATTTCCACTCGGCTATTCATCACAAAAGGTCCATGTGCTGCGATGGGTTCTCTCAATGGTTCTCCAGATAAAATGAATACCACACTATCCTCTGTAGCTTTTATGGTAAAAGAATCCCCATTATTGGTGAACAGCGCAAAATGATCCAAAGGAACATCTTCTGTTTGATTCACCATAATAGAGCCCTCCATCACCAATACGCCAGTATTGAAATGAGCTGGTATATTAAAATGGGCTTCCCCTCCTGCTTTTAATTTTGCATTAAATAGATGTACAGGGGAGAAAGTGGTTGCAGCGCCTACATGACCTTCATAATTTCCTGCAATTACTTCAATAAAACCACCGTCGTTAGCAATAGTAATTTTTGGGATTTGCGCATTGGAAATTGCCTGATACTTAGGAGTACTCATTTTATCCTTTGCAGGTAAATTCACCCACAATTGAACCATCTGAAAATCGCCTCCAGTTTTACTAAATTCATCACTATGGTATTCCTTATGTAATACGCCACTTGCGGCTGTCATCCATTGAACATCTCCTTCGGAAATAACGCCGCCACCTCCACTGCTATCATGATGTGCAACACTCCCTTTATATGCAACCGTGACTGTTTCAAAACCTCTATGTGGATGCACACCCACTCCCTTAGCTTTACTAGGGCTTGGTGGAAAATAAAACTTTGCACCATAGTCCAACATAATAAATGGATCCATGCGCTGCATGGTTAAGCCATATCCACTAGGAATAAAATTATGCACCCTAAAACCGTCTCCAACATAATGGGGTTCTCTTGGAGCCAATACCATTTCTACTTGTTTCACTGACATAAAATAAATTTAATAATGCTACGAATAAATAAATAAATAAATAAAATAATTATTTAACACGAGTCTTCATAACTACTTTTCTGATTTTTCCCTCGCCAATCATAGGTGCATGCACATCCTCTGGGAAATAAATACCAAACTGACCAGGATATAATTTAAAAAAGAAATCAGGCGCATCTTCATAAAATAAAACATCCTTTTTGGCATCATATTCCCCTCTTTGTTCTACACAGGTTAATCGTGACTTATACCCTACCGTTTCTACACCCCCAAATACATATTGTATATCAATGTACGTATTATGACATTCAAATTCGGAAGTGGAATCCAACATCGCAACGCCCTCTTCATTCACTACCATTGCATAGATATGATCACCGTCAATCTCATATTTTCCTGGCTTAATTGCATCAAAATCAGTAGCGGTTAAATAAGCAAAAGCTTTTTCAAATCTTGGATGTATGGCTACATATTTTTGGATATTATTTAAATCGTCAAGTATCATTCTTTTATGTTTATTTTTTACTTATCTACTATTTATTACGTTTTGGTTGACCTGCTTTTGGCGCAGGTTGTGCAGAAGTATTCCTTGGCGCAGTGGGCGCCGAAGTGATTTTCTTTACCACCTGTTTTACGGGTGGTTCAGGTATTTTTTCCACCACCAATAAATCTACCAAATCAATATTCATGGGCAACAATCCCACTTTCACAATGGCGCGTTTACCTTTGAGTTCCAGTACCTCACCAACTTGATAATTTTTTTTCAATTTTACCGTAGCACCTACTACAATTGGTGCATTGCTTTCTTTAAAATTCTTATCTACTTTTTTGGCTAATTTATTAATTACAATGGCATCGTTCTTTTTAAACAATAAATTAAACAAGTTCTTCATTACCTCTTCCTTCTTTTCTGACTTTTTCCAATCCAAAGCAATTTGCTTTAACTGCCTTTCCATATCCTTATTGTAAGCAAATTTTTCTTCGGCGACTCTATTTTGTTCCTTCAATAAACTTATTTGCTGATGGTGTTTTTCCTTATCTAAAATTTGTTGCAAGGATTGTTTAAGACTATCATTCTCTTTTAATTTTTTATGTAACTCCTTGCGTTCCTGTTGCACCAATTGTAAATCCTGCTCCGTTCTATTTAACAACTTATCCAATTCAAAATGGTGGGTATCCACCAACTTACGTGCACGATTAATTAAATTTTTAGGAAGTCCAATTCTTTCTGCGATGGCAAAAGTGTAAGAACTACCTGGCTTGCCAATCACCAATTGATAGAGGGGTTCCAATTTTACTTCATCAAACTGCATGGCACCATTCACAATCCCTTTATTGTGATTGGCCATTACTTTTAAATTTAAATAATGCGTAGTCACAATACCTTGTGCATGTCTATGTGATAATTCTTCCAAAATAACTTCGGCAAATGCCCCTCCTAAATGAGGATCAGAACCACTTCCTAATTCATCAATAAAGAACATGGTTTTGCCATTTGCATTTTCTATAAAATGCTTCATGTGCATTAAGTGACTCGAATAGGTACTTAATTCAAAAGCCAAATTTTGTGTATCCCCTAATTGAATAAATAATTGTTTATATATACCCATCTGCGATGTTGGATTCATCGGCACCACCAATCCACCCTGCATTGTT
>CANKWR010000025.1 GCA_947487525.1 Bacteroidota bacterium | reverse complement strand
AGAACCACGGATAATTGGAGTGTTGTCACCATCAAATCCATAAGAAGTTAATAATTCACGAATTTCCATTTCAACTAAGTCTAACAATTCAGCATCGTCAACTAAGTCTACTTTGTTCATGAATACTACGATTTGAGGTACACCTACCTGACGTGCAAGTAAGATGTGCTCTTTTGTTTGTGGCATAGGGCCATCTGTAGCCGCAACTACTAAGATAGCACCGTCCATTTGTGCAGCACCCGTGATCATGTTTTTAACATAGTCAGCGTGACCTGGACAGTCAACGTGTGCATAGTGACGTGCGTCAGTTGCATATTCTACGTGCGCTGTGTTGATAGTGATACCACGCTCTTTTTCTTCTGGCGCACCATCAATTTCATCGTAGTTTTTCTTAGCAGCTAACCCTCTTTGAGACAATACGTCTGTGATGGCAGCTGTCAATGTTGTTTTACCATGGTCAACGTGGCCAATAGTACCAACGTTTACGTGAGGTTTCTCCCTCTTAAAGGTCTCTTTAGACATCTTTATTAATTTTTGTTTTTTTTATAATCGCTGTCAATAGACCACCGAGTCCATCGACCATAGCTTTCTTTTTTTGTTTCCACCCTTTGAGCCGTTGATGAGAATTGAACTCACGACCTCTTCCTTACCAAGGAAGTGCTCTACCACTGAGCCACAACGGCAATTTACTAACCGGCTTCCTTCTCAACAACCTCCTTTCCTACTCATCAACTTACTGGAGCGGGAGACGAGGCTCGAACTCGCCACCTATAGCTTGGAAGGCTATCGCTCTACCAAATGAGCTACTCCCGCATTGTTGTTTTATCCATCCTAAAAGAACTCAATTTTATTTTTCCTGCAACAGTCCGCTTTCGATGAATTGCAAATCTACATAAAATTTTGTGGGCAGAGTAGGGTTCGAACCTACGTACTCGTGAGAGAACAGATTTACAGTCTGTCGCCTTTAACCACTCGGCCATCTGCCCAAATAACTGAGCCGGAAATGGGACTCGAACCCGCGACCTGCTGATTACAAATCAGCTGCTCTACCAACTGAGCTATTCCGGCTTATCTACCATCCACAAAAGAGCAGACCCAATTTTTTGGATGGCAAAGGTAATGGAAATCTTTATTTATCAAAATTTTAGCTGCTTTTTTTATCCTATTTTTTACCTTTTCTGTGAAAAACTGCCAAAAACCTGATTTTAGGCTGAATACTAAGTGATTTTTGCCCAGATTTGTAAACAATTTTTGTGCTAAAAAAACAAAAGGACCCAAATGGGCCCTTCGTAAATCCTTGAAATTTTTTATTTTCTATGCTGCTTGTTTCTCTTTTTTCTTTTTTAATTGATTGGCGACTGCTTCAAATGCCTGTTCAAAAGACTCCTCAAATGATTTTGAAGTTGTTTTCACAAAACAATTATGTTTGGGAATATGGATGTTAATTTCAACTACTTTGTCTTTAATGGCATGTACTAAATTATCTAGTTTTAAAAACACATCTACCTTGGTTATTCGATCATGGAAGGTGGTTAGTTTTTGAATTTTCTTCTCTACAAAATCTAATAGCTTTTCATCTGCATCGAAATGTACTGTTTGAATGATAATGTTCATAATTAATTTGTTTTAAAAAATGTAAACTAATAAAAGAACTGATCAGGAACCAGCGCCCTGTCCTGCCCCTTTAAGGTACGAAAATTAATAACCAACAAAAAGAATTTTACGGTTTTAAGAAAACTTTAAGAATCAGCATGAGCTTGGTCATGGAGACTGGTCTTGGCACTTGGTATCATTAGGCTTTAGGATGGGCTTTGGCAAAGACTTCTTTCAGCTTTTCAATGGTATTATGTGTATATACCTGAGTGGCAGCAAGGCTTGCGTGGCCTAGTAATTCTTTCACTGCATTTAAATCAGCCCCATTGTTCATTAAATGGGTGGCGAAGCTATGCCTTAAAACGTGTGGGCTTTTCTTTTGTAAAGTAGTCACTTGTGATAAATAAAACTTCACGAAAGTATATACTGCCCTAGGCTGTAATGCTTTCCCTTTTTCGGTTACAAATAAGTGCAAATTTCCTGCTGCTACTGAAGGCTTTTCATGGATGTACTTTTTAAGTTCATCGGCAAGGCTTGGACTTATGGGTAGGATTCTTTCCTTATTGCCCTTCCCGAGCACTTTGATAATGCGCTTTGAAATATCCAGCTGTGTTTCTTTACAATGAATGAGTTCACTTAAACGCATCCCAGTGGCATAAAATAATTGGATCACCATTTTTTCGGTATACCCCTTCCACCCTTCTGCAAAAGTGAGGTTGGTGAGCAGTTGCTCCATATCGTTTTCCGCTACAAAAGCAGGTAAGCGTTTATTTACCTTGGGGCTAATCACCGTTTCCATGGGGCTCTTGGTTAGCTGGCCTTGTTGTATTTGATATTTAAAGAAAGATTTTAAAGAAGATATTTTTCGATTTAATGTTTTACCAGTCATTTCCTCCTCCTTCATGCCTGCAAGCCAAGAACGCACCATGGTGCCCGTTATTTGCGTAAAAGGGATGCCTTCATATTGTGTTTCCACAAAGTCAAAGAATTGAATAAGGTCGTTGGAATAAGCAGTGAGGGTATGCATAGAGTAACGCTTCTCAAATTGGAGATAAGCCAGAAAGGCATTGAGGGGCGTATATCTTGTTTGTGAAATCATGGCTACCTTAAAGATAATAAAAAAAGACCCAACGAAAGTTGAGTCTTAAATATGTTTAAGCGAAGATTTATAAACTATCCCTCGATTTTACCAGAGAAAATCTGTTGCTTGTAAATCGCTTTCAATACTTGGAAACGACGTTTAACAGATGGTTTCACAAATGCTTGACGTGCACGTAAGTTCACTAAAGTCTTACTTTTTTCGAATTTCTTCTTGTACTTTTTAAGCGCTTTGTCGATGTTCTCGCAGTCTTTTGAATCAATAATTAACATAATATATACCTCCTCAGGCGTTTTTGAAAAAATTATAATAAATTTTCCAAGCCTTTATATTTTATTAAAGGTGAAGGAAAATTGGAGGGCAAAGATAGGTATTTGTTTTATTTTACCAAATTTCTGCCCTTTTTTTTAGTCCCCTATTTACAACCTTGTTTGAATATCCTTCCCTTTTAAGGCGCCCGATATGGCCTGATCCATGGCACGCTCTGCAAATGGACGGGTAATATCGTTCAATTCCTCGGTTTTAGCTTGTATTAAGTGCTTGTCTTCCATCGTAATCGCCAATTGAAGCGCTTGCATGGCATTCGCCGATGCTGTTAACTCTTCCTTGGTTAAAATGAAAGCGTTTTTGGTCAAAAACTTCTCTGTAACAGATAACATTTGTTCTGCCTCCGTTCTAGCTTCTACTAAGGCCCTGGTAGCAATATCTTCCTTTGCATGGGTGATACTATCCATTAATCGCTGTTCCACTTCCTCGTCCGTTAATCCATATTGTGGTTTGATATCGATGCTTTGGGTTACACCGCTTCTTAATTCTTTCGCACTTACCTGTAAAATTCCATCGGCATTAATTAAAAAGCTCACCTCCACTTTAGGAAGTCCTGCAGGCATGGCTGGAATTCCTGTTAAAGTAAACTCCCCCAATTTGCGATTGTCTTTTACTAAATCACGTTCTCCTTGATATACGGCAATTTGAATACCAGACTGTGCGTCCTTTTGAGTAGTATATTGCCTCCCAGCTTTGGTTGGAATTTTAGAATTTCTTGGAAGCAATACATCCATTAATCCGCCCATGGTTTCAATTCCTAAACTTAATGGAGTAATATCTAATAACAACATGGATTGATTATTCCCTGCCAATATATCGGCTTGCACTGCGGCACCTAAGGCCACCACTTCGTCCGGATTTACGGAATCATTTACTTCCTGATTAAAGAATTTTGCCACCGTTTGTTTTACTAAAGGTACTCTAGTACTTCCGCCAACCATTAATACCGTATTGATATCAGACACTTGTAAACCCGCGTCCTTCATGGCATTCACACAACAATCCATTGTTTTATTTACAATAGGTTGTACTAAAGATTCAAAAACTTGTTTCGTGATTGAAACTTTTTCGCCTGCAAAATCTGTTTCAAAAAAATCATTGTTAGATAAATGAATTTTTGCTTTTTCTGCAGCCAATCTTAGTTGTTGCTTTAATTCCTTATGTGCTTCTAAATGGTCAATGGACTTTTGCTTGATCCAATATTCAATAATGGCTCTGTCTAAATCATCCCCTCCTAAATAAGTATCTCCATTGGTACTTAATACTTCAAATATGCCATTCGCAATTCTTAAAATAGAAATGTCAAAAGTACCTCCCCCTAAATCATATACTGCAATGGTTTTTTCCTCGGTTGGATTCAAACCCAATCCATCAGCAAGGCTTGCTGCTGTTGGCTCATTGATAATTCTCAACACATCCAACCCCGCTAATTTACCCGCATCTCTTGTGGCTTGTCGTTGCGCATCATTAAAATACGCTGGTACCGTAATCACGGCTTTCGTAACTGGTGTTTTTAAAATATGCTCGGCACGTTTTTTAAGTTCTTCTAAAATAAAAGCACTTAATTCAATTGGCGAATAAAATTTATTTCCTACCTGTACTTTTACTAAACTTTCCGTGTTGTCATCAATCACTTTGTAAGCAAAAAAGTCTTGGTGTGTTTGAATGTCCTTATAGCTTTTACCCATTAATCGCTTAGCACTAAAAATGGTATTTTTTGGATCAGATTCTAAAAAAGGTTTTGCACGCTCTCCTACTTCTACATTGCCGTATTCATCAAAATGCACTACACTGGGCACAATGCTTGTGCCGTCAAATTCTTTTAATGCCGTTGGTTGTTTTGTTTCAGGATGTATCATTGCCACCAAACTATTGGTCGTACCCAAGTCAATGCCTACAATCATTTCAGCCTGTTGTAAACTCCCTGTTGCAATATTTATACCAATCTTAGCCATTTAAATAATTTTACAAATGTACATTTACCCCTAGCATTAAGGGTTGCGAATTCAGGAATGATTTATTTGCGTGTGGTAACAAGCATTGTTTTAGAAAAAGTATCATGCAAGGGTTGCTCATTCCAAGCCATCCCAAACATAGTGACTAATGAAGTACGCAAGGTAGCACGAATAAAAAATTGAATAATATTGGGACGTTTCCCATTGGTAGAGATGACTTTTGTTTTGGTCAACATTTTAGCAATGGTTTGACAAAACAATAGCTCCAATAAAAAGGTATACATCCAGGTGGTAGCAAAGAAAAAATACCCAAATCTGATGGGTTTAAATTGCCAGTAAAACACATAAAAATTATACCATTTGTATATGAAAAAGCTGAGGAAACAGATGATAATGGTGTCTAGAAAAAAGTGCATTATCCTAGTTCCTTCGCCAATTGTGGGAGTTGTTGGGTTCATGATGCAAAAATATTGCTTTTTAGTAGTTAAATTTGCCGAAAGTATTACAATATGACATTAGTTCAAGAACTACGCTGGAGAGGTATGATTCAAGATATTATGCCAGGCACGGAGGAATTGTTTGAAAAAGAGATGGTATCCGGCTATATTGGTTTTGACCCCACTTCAGACAGCTTGCATATTGGAAGCCTAGTGCCTATTTTATTGTTAGTGCATTTGCAAAAAGCAGGTCATAAGCCCTTTGCTTTAGTGGGCGGCGCAACCGGTATGGTGGGTGACCCGAGTGGAAAGAGTGAAGAAAGGAATTTATTAAGCGAGGAAACTTTAGCATTAAATATTGCAGGGGTTAAAAAACAATTATCCCATTTTTTAGATTTTAATAGTGGCGCAAAAAACGCTGCAGAATTGGTGAATAATTACGATTGGTTTAAGGACTTTACTTTCCTTGATTTTATTAGAGATGTAGGTAAACACATTACCGTGAACTATATGATGGCTAAGGATAGCGTGAAAAAAAGAATTGAAGGTGACACGGGCATGAGCTTTACAGAATTCACTTATCAATTGGTACAGGGGTATGATTTTTACTGGTTACACCAACATAAAAATTGTACACTACAAATGGGTGGTAGCGACCAATGGGGTAATATCACCACGGGTACGGAATTAATCCGACGCAAAACAGGGGGTGAAGCATTTGCATTTACTTGTCCTTTAATTACCAAAGCCGATGGCGGTAAGTTTGGTAAAACAGAAAAAGGAAATGTATGGTTAGATCCTAAAAAAACATCTCCCTATCAATTTTACCAATTCTGGTTAAATGCAAGTGACGAGGATGCCACAAAGTGGATTAAAATATTTACTTTATTAGATCCTGCATCTATTGATTCTTTAATTGCAGAACATACCACAGCCCCTCAATTAAGAACCTTACAAAAAGCCTTGGCAGCAGAATTAACCAAGTTCGTTCACAGTGAAGCAGATTTGAATTTTGCTATAAAGGCAACAGAAATATTATTTGGAAACGCAACTACCGAAGTATTGCAATCCTTAAATGAAGAACAATTATTACAGGTAATGGAAGGAGTCCCCACCGTTAATGTAACATTGACTCAATTAACAGAAGGCTATGATTTAGTAAGCCTACTTGCAGATACGCAAATATTTCCAAGTAAAGGGGAAGCACGTAAAATGTGGCAGGCAGGCGGATTGAGTATTAACAAAGAAAAAATTAATGCTGAATTTACGACAGTCACCACTGCACAGTTATTGCAAGGAAAATATATGTTGTTACAGAAAGGAAAGAAAAATTACTATTTAGTAATTGCTGGTTAAATTATTGAATTGCTTTCCACATTGCTTCTGCAACAAAGGCATTCCCTTTCGCATTTAAGTGCACTCTATCATAGGTTAGAATACCTTTATCTGCATTCGTTGGATTATTAGCAACACTGTATTCATGAAAAGATTTTCTTAAATCCACCAACCCCAATGCATTCTCTGCCGCATATTTCCTTATCCAATTACTGTATAAATTCAAATCGCCGTCTTGTTCATTAGAAAAGTCATTGCGCTCCCCGATGGCTGCTGGCGTCACTAAAATAACCTTGATCCCTTGTGCTTGTAATTTTTTAACTACTGCATCATAAAACTTCCCAAACTTATCATAATCAGTCCCCGTTCCCATACTGGACTTATGCCAAACATCATTCACCCCAACCCAGATATACACCAAATCGGGATGTTGTGCTAACACATCCTTGTCCATGCGCAAAAACAAGTCATATATTTTATTCCCCCCAATTCCTGCTCCAATTATTTCATATTGGTCACTCATCCCCTTTTTGACAAGATCTTCCTTAATTAGGTCGATATACCCGCCTTTTTGAACACCCAATTCAGTAATTGAATCTCCAAAAAACAGGATTTTTTTCTTTTTATCCCCGTTGAAAGAGAACAGCAAAAGGGAAGCGATGAAAGTGGCAAAAAGAAATAATTTACCCATCATAAAAGGCAAGGTTTAAGTTTTATAATCTAAATAGCAGTTTAAGTTAGGACAAATTGAGAATAATGGGTTTAAATGCTATAAAAATTTGGAAAATTTTGTGCCTACCCCTATTTTTGCAATCCATTCAAAGAATGGCATAGGGATTGCCTGATTGTGTAACGGTAGCACGACTGTTTTTGGTGCAGTTTGTCTTGGTTCGAATCCAGGTCAGGCAACCAAAGAAAAGCCTCAACGAAAGTTGGGGCTTTTTTAATGGACTTAAATCACCCAAAAGGAAGGAGCCGAGCGAAGCGAGCACAATGGAGCAAAAAGACAAAATCAAGCTTGCTTGAATTTTGGATTAGAGCGACATTGTGAAAATTGTGCAACAATTTGCGACTTAGTATTGTGAAAATTGTGCAACAATTTTCGACTGAGTAAAAGTAGAATTAATCCTGTTTGAATAACCACCCCTATTTCGTTGAGGCATTTTTATGCTGGGATTTTCCAAAAAAAGGATGGCCGAGCGAAGTGAGGCCAATCCGTTTTATGCTGGGATTTTCCAAATAAAAAGGACGGGTTCAAGTATTTATATTGTAAAAATATAATATTATAATATTTATATATAATTTTTTGTAAATTTATAAAAACTAAAATTATGAGCTTAGATGAAAAACTAAACAACAACAGCGAAACATTGAATGCAAACACTACTAGCAATAATAATAGTAGTAACAAAAGCACAATCCTCACTGAGGATAAATTTGATCAAGATGTAATCCCAAATACAAAAACCTATGGTATTATCGGGGCTGTATTAGTCGCATTAGGAGAATTCTTAAGTAACGATGGAGGAATTTTTAGTGCCTTGATATACGGGCTTATTGGCGTTATGTCCACTCTAGGATTATGTATTTTACTTGAAGGATTTTCAACTGTAATTAAATTATTAAGAAAAATTTCAGAAAAATAATATGAAAAATATAAAGCCTCTCCCTATAATTATAATTTTTAGCGTAATCATAATTGGATTAGCCATCGTCTATTTGCCATCTTATTTGAAAAACAGAGAATTAAATGGAGTTTATTATTATTACTATAAAGGAAAATATGATGTAAATTTCAAACAACTAGCAGAATATAGTGGTGCATATACATTTAGTAATGGAAAAATTACAAATTCAAATAATAAGGAGGAGGATGAAAAGTTTGAAGTGATTGATAAAAATAATGTTGATATAATTTACAAATCAGTTGGAGGTAGCATTCAAAAGAATAGATGGCAAATTACTAGGGATGTAAATGATAAGGTTATATCTATAAACAAAAGATCAGAAAGCATATCAGGAAATGACTTGGATGTAATGTATTTAAAGGAATAAAGTAACATTTAATCATTAAAATATTATAAAAAAGCCACTCAAAATTGGGTGGCTTTTTTATAAATTAAGTTCAATTAGCTTTTAACTACAAGTAGTACAAGCAGCGTTACAAATATATTTTTCATCTACCCAAAACTTAAGGTTTAATTTTTTACTATACACATAGTACATATTATTAACCCTATCGAGCACATTCACAAACTCTTCGGACAAATTCACCATCTTTAAAGGAGTTCCTTTACTACTTGAACTATATATTGGGAAAGATTTTTTTGCATAATTCGAAATAGACGTACCCAATACACTATAATGAATATACCCAGGTGTAGGAAGGGTTACCTCATCCTCTTCACAACTCATATAGGATTTAACTAAAAAATAGTTTCCTTCTCTTGAAATAACAATTACTTCATAATCACTATTCCTTCCATCAATAGTGCCAATAATTGCACCGCCTGGCGAAGCCCTCACATTGGTTGGCGCATTTTTATCAGGATCTCTTAAGAATAAAGAGCCCCATTGACTAAATAAGTTATTAGTTGTAACAAAAAAACAAAGAAAGAATACCACTTTTTTCATAATGTTCTATTTATAAATTTATAATTAATCGGGTCTTTTTCCAGTTACTTTTAATACCACTGGATAACTTTTGTTTTTTGTTAAAGAATACCAAGTGCCTGAAATAGTTTGACCAATTCTTTTATTCCAATCCCCATTTAAAACAAAATAACCAGTTTTTTTTCCTTTATATGATTCTACAATACGTCCATCGTCAGAGGAGCACAAGGACATTTTTCCTTTATCACTTGTATAATAGTACTCTCCTATTGTGAAACACTGATTCCCTCCTCCTACAGGTATTGCTAAGGTCATCCTAATTTCATATCTACCCACAAAACCTGAAAACATCGTTTGTTCTGTCCAAAATGTTTGTGCATTTGTGGAATTAAAAAAAAGAAAAGACAAAACAATAAAAAGTAGTTTTTTCATAAAATGTGTTTAATCAAATATAATTCTTTTTGAATATAAAAAAAAGACTACTCTTTACTATCCACTATGGTGCCATAATCCACCAATAGCTCCTCTCCCGCTTTGATATCACAAATGGCTTCGAAGAACTCGCCATCGTTAACAGAAATCATATTAGGCGTATCGGAATGATTTAAATAAATCACCAAGTCCACCAGTTTAAACCCATAGTCTGGT
Source organism: Bacteroidota bacterium (assembly GCA_947487525.1). Classification (GTDB taxonomy): domain Bacteria; phylum Bacteroidota; class Bacteroidia; order Chitinophagales; family Chitinophagaceae; genus Sediminibacterium. The sequence continues at coordinate 19,945 of CANKWR010000025.1, read as the reverse complement.
ACGTAATAAAAATCTTCATCAAACAAACAATGGTTCTCCACCAAATCCCTTGAATGCTTTGGCAAGGCTTCCACTTCGGCAATTGTTAATTGAATCCACTCACCTATCCCTTGTGAAAACAGGTCTCTTGTCCCTTTGGGAATATCCCTGATGGCAAAAACACCAATCCCATGCAAGGGCGATGGCTGTATCATCACATAGGTAGATTGTTGCAATTGTTTTAAAAGGGATTCCTTTTTCATTATTCAATGGTAAAAAGGATTATGTTAACTGGTCAATGCATTGCTTTAATGCTGTTTCCCAATTTGGAATTGTGATGCCTAATTCATTTTCAATTTTCTGTGTATCTAAAACAGAATAAGTAGGACGTTTTGCAGGGGTTGGAAACTGTGCAGTGCTGATGGCAGTTAAATTACAGGTTAACCCTGCTAATGCTTTAATTTTTTCTGCAAAGCCAAACCAAGTAGTTTCCCCTGTATTGGCATAATGATAGATTCCTTTGATGGACTTGCCTTCATTTAAGGCCTTGATTATTTGAATGGTAGCCAATGCTAAATCCTTTGCGTAAGTAGGTCTTCCTATTTGGTCACCTACAATATTCAATGCGTCCTTATCTTTCATTAAACGCATCATTGTTTTTACAAAATTATTGCCATGACTACTAAATACCCATGAAGTTCTAATAATAATGGTAGCAGGATTTTCAGCCAAAGCCATTTGTTCTCCGTCGGCTTTTGTTTTTCCGTAAAAGTTGACTGGTGCTAATATTGTATCAGTCAAATAAGGCCTAGTTGCATTCCCATTAAAAACATAGTCCGTGGAATAGGTAATAAATGGAATATTTTTTTGCTTGGCAATTTTGGCCAATTGAGCAACTGCTTCGGCATTAATAGTATGTGCTAACTCCCTTTCTGTTTCTGCTTTATCTACTGCAGTATAAGCAGCCGTGTTAATGATTGCATCAGGCGCAAATAAGGCAATAACTACCTCAAATTCAGATGGATTGGACAAATCCATTGCATTTCGGTCAACAAAAACAAATTCAAATGCAGGAAACGAAACAGCCGCTTGTGCTAATTCCCATCCCAATTGTCCATTTGCGCCTGTTACTAATACTTTATGAATTGCCACTTGCTAAATTTAAATTTGAAGAATTTATTTAGAGGTAAATTCTTTAGGAAGCTTTGTCCACTCGCTTGGTGGCAATGCTTTAAAGTAATCGTAGGTTTTCTTCAACCCCTCGGCACGATCTACTTTTGGCTCCCATCCTAAAATGGTTTTTGCTTTAGTGATATCGGGTTGTCTTTGCTTGGGATCGTCCACCGGTAAATCCTTGTACACCATTTTTACGGTGGAGCCTGTTAACTTCAATACCTCTTCCGCAAAATCCTTTAAACTAATTTCATTGGGGTTGCCAATATTCACAGGACTAGCGTAGTCACTTAGCAATAATCGATAAATGCCTTCCACTAAATCATCTACATAACAAAAGCTTCTTGTTTGTGAACCATCTCCAAACACGGTCATATCCTCTCCTCTTAATGCTTGACCAATAAAGGCAGGCAATGCACGGCCATCATTCAATCGCATTCTTGGACCATAGGTATTGAAAATTCGAATGATTCTTGTTTCAACGTTGTGAAAAGTATGGTAGGCCATGGTAATACTTTCCATATATCTTTTCGCTTCATCATACACTCCTCTTGGACCCACCGGGTTTACATTGCCCCAATACTCCTCGGTTTGTGGATGCACCAATGGATCACCGTACACCTCACTTGTACTTGCAACCAATATTCTTGCGCCCTTTGCTTTTGCTAGGCCCAAACAGTTATGCGTACCCATCGCACCTACTTTCAAAGTTTGAATGGGTATTTTTAAATAATCAATGGGACTTGCTGGGGATGCAAAATGTAAAATATAATCCAAGTCCCCTTTGATATCAATAAAAGTGGTGATATCGTGATGGATGAATTCAAAATTTGGATTGGATCTTAAGTGTTCAATATTCATCAAATCGCCCGTGATTAAATTATCCATGGCAATAACATCATATCCTTCCTTGATAAAGCGATCACATAAATGCGATCCTAAAAAACCTGCAGCGCCCGTTATTAAAACTCTTTTTTGACTCATGTTGTTTGTTTAAAATTATTTGAGTCGTTTATTGATTTTCTCTTTTTGCCTCTGCTCTTCCAATAGATTCATAATGATAGCCCAACGAGGACATTTTAGCTACATCAAATAAGTTTCTTCCGTCAAACACAATTTTGTTTTGTGTTAATTGTTGATCCATTAAATCAAAGTCGGGTGTTCTAAACTCACTCCACTCAGTAGCAATTATTAATGCAGCAGCTCCTGCCAATGCTTCATATTGATTCTCGGCATACTTAATCTTATCTCCAATTTGTGCCTTCACATTTGGCATGGCTTCAGGATCATACGCTGTTAAGGTGGCACCTGCGCTTGTTAAAGCGTCAATAATTACCAAAGCGGGTGCTTCTCTGATATCATCCGTATTAGGCTTAAACGCTAGGCCCCACAAAGCAAAATGCTTGCCTTGCAAGTTGTTATTATAAAAGGCTTTAATCTTTTGTACTAAATGTAATTTTTGTAAAGCATTTACTTTTTCCACCGCTTTTAAAATCTCAAACTCATAGTTCACTTCATCCGATGACATAATGAGTGCTTGTACATCCTTGGGGAAACAACTTCCGCCATAGCCAATGCCTGGAAATAAAAAACGCTTGCCAATACGGTCGTCACTACCAATGCCTCTTCTCACCATATCCACATCTGCACCCATGCGCTCACATAACTGTGCCACTTCATTCATGAAGGAAATTTTAGTCGCCAGGAAAGAGTTTGCTGCATACTTCGTTAACTCAGAACTACGCTCATCCATAAATATCACTGGATTACCCTGTCTTACAAATGGCGCATATAAATCACTCATTAATTTCTTTGCTCTTTCTGATCTTGTTCCCACCACCACACGGTCTGGTTTCATAAAATCATCCACCGCCACACCCTCTCTTAAAAACTCAGGGTTGCTCACTACATCATATTCCCCACTGTAATTTTTTGCAATCGCTGCACTTACTTTATCCGCAGTACCCACCGGTACCGTACTCTTATTGACAATGACTTTATAGCCCTTTAAAATTTTTCCTAAATGATCCGCTACCCCCAATACATATTTCAAATCCGCGCTACCATCAGCACCCGGTGGAGTGGGCAATGCTAAGAAAATGATTTCAGCTTCTTCTATCGCTTCCTCCAATTGAGTGGTAAACTTTAAACGGCTCTCTTTAATATTTCTTAAAAAAATCTTTTCTAATCCTGGCTCATAAATCGTGATTTGGCCATTGGTAAGTTTTTCTACTTTGGTTTTGTCTATATCAACGCAAGTAACTTTGTTTCCCGTTTCTGCAAAACAAGTACCGGTTACCAATCCAACATATCCCGTTCCTACTATTGCTATTTTCATTTAATTAGAATTAGTTAGTGTTAATTAATTAAAAAAAGATTTCACCCCTTCCACAATATATGCCAATTGCTCCGCATCCATTTCCGTATGAATAGGCAATGAACAAACACAAGGAGTCAATGCATCCGTTACTGGCAAATGCCAATGTTGGTTATTTTGATCACCAAACATTTTTTGTAAATGTCCAGGTACTGGATAATAAATCATACAGGGTATTTCCTTTGCACTTAAATGCGCAATGAACTTTTCCCTATCTACCTTTTTTAATTGCATGGTATACTGGTGAAATACATGGGTGCTATGCTTCCCTGTCGCAGGGGTAAGAATTTGCTCGATACCTGCAAAAGCAGTTGAATAGTAATTTGCAACGGATTGTCTCGCTTTGCTATATTCATCTAAATGTGTCAATTTAATATTCAAAATGGCAGCCTGAATGGAATCCAATCTGGAATTACATCCCACCACATCATGATAATACCTTTCGGATTGACCATGATTGGCAATCATCGCCATTTTATGGGCCAATGCTTTATCATTGGTAAACAAGGCACCGCCGTCTCCAAAAGCACCTAAGTTTTTACTTGGATAAAATGAAGTAGCTCCTATATGTCCAATCGTACCCGTTTTCTTTTTCGTTCCGTCTGAAAAAGTATAATCGCAACCAATCGCTTGGGCATTGTCCTCAATCACATACAAGTTATGCGCTTGTGCGATGGCCATTATTTCCTCCATCGGTGCCGCTTGACCATATAAATGAACTGGAACAATCGCCTTTGTTTTGGGCGTAATGGCCTTTTTTAAACTTTCAATATCCATACAGTAGGTCACTGGATCCACATCCACGAATACGGGTTTTAATTTCAACAATGCAACGACCTCGGTAGTAGCGATATACGTAAAGGATGGCGTAATCACTTCATCCCCTGGCTGTAAGTCCAAAGCCATCATGGCAATTTGCAAAGCATCCGTTCCATTCGCACATGGTATGACATGTTCAATTCCTAAATAGGTCCCTAAATTTTGGGCAAAATCCCTTACTGCTTTCCCGTTAATATAGGCAGCTGAATCCAATACTTCATGAATTGCAGCATCTACCTGATCCTTGATTGCTAGGTACTGGGTTTTAGTATCCACCATCTGAATTTTTCGCATCCTATAAATTTTAGCAAAATTACAATAAAAAGACTGATTTTTGCCTTAAGAACCTCTTTCAATGCTATTGTACAAGCTATTCCTTTTTTGCTATCCTAAAATTGCCAAACTCCTAGGCTTATTTAATCCAAAAGCCAAACAATGGAGCATGGGTCAAGCGGGTGTATGGGAGGAAATAGCCAATAAACAATTGAGCATCAATGGGCATCCTACTATTTGGATACATACTGCCTCCTATGGTGAATTTGAACAAGGCCTTCCCATTATTGAAGCAATTAAATCCAACTATCCTGGCTACAAAATATGGTTGACTTTTTTTTCACCCTCTGGTTATTTACATCGAAAAAATGACCCTGCTGTGGATGTGGTAACCTATCTCCCTTTTGATGGACCAGAAAATGCACAACGTTTTATACAAACCCTCCATCCATCCTTGATTATTTTTATTAAATATGAATTTTGGTACTACTATTTACATGAAGCCAATCAAAAAGGAATTCCAGTGATTTTAAGTTCTGCCATTTTTAGAAGGAACCAATTGTTTTTTAAATGGTATGGCGGTTTTTATAGAAAAATGTTGGCCTTGTTTACCAGTATCCTAGTGCAAGATGAAACATCGTTACAATTAATTACTCCCATCACGGATGATAAACAGGTTTTGATTACGGGTGACACTCGATTTGATCGTGTATTGCAAACTGTGAATGAAAAAAAAGAGATAAACTGGATTGCACAATTAAGCAATCATAAAAATATTATTGCTGGTAGCACTTGGGAGGAGGATGAGGTTATTATTTCCAAGGCAACCGCCCATTTCACGCAATTCAATTGGATCATTGCACCCCATTTGGTAGATAAGAAAAATATAGAAAATTGCAAGCATCAATTTAACAACGCAATTACACTATCTGAATTAATTGAAACTGGCATTAAGCATACAAAACCAATGGTATTAATCATTGATCGGATTGGATTGCTAAGAACATTGTACCGATATTCTTTTGTGAGTTATGTTGGAGGTGGTTTTGGCAAGGACGGGGTACATAATGTTTTAGAACCAGCCGCATATGGCAAGCCCGTTATTTGGGGACACAATGATACAAAATACAAAGAAGCCATTGGATTAAGAAAGCAAAATGGCGGTTTTAGTATTAAAAATGAAGCTGCACTGGTCATGCATTTAAACGAGTTATTACAAACAGCCGGATACCATGAACAAATAAGTCAAAACGCAAGTAATTATATTATTGACAATGCGGGTGCCACTCAAAAAACAATGGCCGAAATTAGTAAGCAATTAGATAGGTCTTAAGCAAGGATTGTTTACTTTTGAGTCTTATTAAAAAAGAAGTTAAATTAATTAAGAAGAAGTATGTTTATTGAACAAAATATAAAAGGAGAAAAAAGAGGATTCATTGAAGTGATTTGTGGCAGCATGTTTAGTGGCAAAACCGAAGAATTGATTAGAAGATTAAAACGTGCAAAGATTGCTAATTTAAAAGTGGAAATATACAAACCTGCAATTGACATTAGGTATGATCAAAATAAAGTAGTCAGTCATGATGCTAATTCAATTGAATCGAATCCAGTAGATCATTCAAGTAAAATTCTTTTGCTAGCAGAACATGCCGAAGTAGTGGGCATTGATGAAGCACAATTTTTTGATGAGGAGGTTGTAAAAGTAGCAGAAGCATTAGCCATGCAGGGCAAAAGAGTTATTGTGGCGGGATTAGACATGGATTATTTAGGAAACCCTTTTGGACCGATGCCCCAATTACTTGCCATTGGTGATTTTATAACAAAACTGCATGCCATTTGTGTTCAGTGTGGCCACTTAGCCAATATCTCCTACCGCACGAGTGAAGAAGACGGTACCGTTGTATTGGGTGAAAAAAACAATTACGAACCAAGATGTAGAATATGCGCAAGCAAGTAAACAATATTTATACCTTGTTGAAAAAAGATTTACTACTGGAATTTCGCCAGCAGTACACTTTTTTTGGCATCCTATTATATATTGCCTCTACTACTTTTGTAATATACTTAACCATGGGACTTCCCGACGATAAGGTTTGGAATGGTTTGTTTTGGGTCACCCTTTTATTTATTTGTATCAATGCGGTTGCCCGAAGTTTTTTGCAGGAAAGCAGGGGGAGAATGTTGTATTTTTTTACAATAGCAAGCCCGGTTGATTTCATATTCTCCAAACTCATTTACAATAGTATCTTAATGATAATAATGAGTGGATTAAGCCTTTTACTTTTTACTTTATTGCTTGGCAATCCATTAACACATGGCTTATTGTTTTTTGGAATTAGTTGCCTTGGCGGAATCAGTTTGAGCTTGGTATTTAGCTTTCTAGCCGCCATTGCTGCAAAAGCCCAGCAACCCTCTGCAATCATGGCTATTTTGGGATTCCCGTTAATTATCCCTCAAATTCTCATACTCATTAAAATTGCCAATATTGCATTTGCAGACATTGTACAAAATGGGCTTCCACAATTGGTAGGATTACTCGCAGGATTTGACCTAATGATTGTGGCCCTTGCCTATATTCTTTTTCCTTTCCTTTGGAAGGATTAAATTTTCTTATTTTATTTTGATGCGTCTAAAACTGAAGGTGTCGAACGGTTTGTCCGTTATTGATTAACTGTTGCAATGATTCAATGCCAATTCTTAAATGACGATCCACAAATTGCGCAGTGACTTTACTATCACTTGCCTCCGTTTTAACACCCTCAGGAATCATGGGAGAATCACTCACCAACAATAAAGCACCCGTAGGAATTTTATTGTAAAACCCTACTGTGAATATGGTGGCAGTTTCCATATCAATGGCATACGCCCGAATTTTAGTAAGGTATTCCTTGAATTCATCATCATGCTCCCATACCCTACGGTTGGTCGTATACACTGTACCAGTCCAATAGTCAACATTATTGTCTCGAATGGTAGTTGAAATTGCTTTTTGTAAAGCGAAGGCCGGAAGTGCTGGCACTTCGGCTGGAAAATAGTCATTTGAAGTTCCTTCCCCTCTTATAGCTGCGATGGGTAAAATTAAATCCCCAATGGTATTTCGTTTTTTTAACCCTCCACATTTGCCTAAGAACAGCACTGCTTCAGGTTGAATTGCCGTCAATAAATCCATAATGGTGGCGGCCCCTGGGCTACCCATGCCAAAATTGATAATGGTAATCCCTTCGGCAGTAGCACATTGCATTGGACGGTCTTTCCCAATTATTTCTACCCCATTCCACTGTGCAAACAAATTCACGTAATTGCTAAAATTCGTCAATAAGATATACTTTCCAAATTGGTCTAAACTTGCCCCAGTATAGCGCGGCAACCAATTGTTTACAATTTCTTCTTTCGTTTTCATAAGCGTATCTTTACATCTAGTTAATAGATAAAAATACAAATTTTATTGGACATACTATGAACTCCTTCAATTACCCATCTTACCCATTTAAAATTCGAAAGAATGAAACTAAAAATGCAGGTGAACAAGCAAAGGACGAAATATTTGATCCATTTAGAAAACGATGGATTGTGCTTACGCCCGAAGAGTGGGTACGTCAAAACATTTTGCAATACCTCAATCAGGAAGCCCAATATCCTGCAGCCCTCATTGCCATAGAAAAAGCCATTCAGTTGGGCGAACTCACTAAACGATTTGACATTGTGGTGTACAAGCAGGAAAAACCTTGGATGATTATTGAATGTAAGGAAGCCAATGTAGCTATTTCAGATAAAACCATTGCGCAATTGTATCAATACCAGCAAGTGCTTGAAGCCGAGTATTTAATAGCCACCAATGGCCACACAACGATTGGTGCGCAAATAAAAACGGGGAAACTGCATCCACTGCAAAATTTCCCCGCGTATTTATAATTTGTCGAATTGCGAATACAATAATCGCAATGTATTTTCCTACTATGGGAAAATTCCTAATTCAGCATAAGAAGTTCCCACTTTGTTAATTGCACAAACATAAGCTGCTGTTCTCATATCTGGAATAGTTGGATTGGCTGCCCAAATATCCATGATTTCTCTTGTTGCATTAATCATGGTTTCCTCTAACCCACTATGCACTAAGTCAATTTCATCAGGGCCATGCGCAATAACTTCTTTTTCTGCTTGCGTGACTTTCTTGCCCGTTAATTCCTCTATTTGATTTAAAATATTGATATTGGCATTTTCAGTAAATCTTTTCTCCAGACGACCATAACGTACGTGGCTTAAATTCTTTAACCACTCAAAATAAGAAACGGTTACACCGCCTGCATTTAAATACATATCTGGAATTACAAGCACACCTTTCTTAGAGAATATCTCATCCGCTTCAGGTGTTAAAGGACCATTTGCAGCTTCTCCAATAATTTTTGCTTTAATGCGTGGCGCATTATTGCCATCAATTACATTTTCCAATGCTGCTGGAATTAAAATATCACATTCCATTTCTAAAGCATCACTACTTTTTTCAATATTGGTGGCTCCAGGGAAATTTAAAATACTCCCTGTTGCTTTGCGATGTTGGAATACCGCTTCCTCATTTAATCCTTCCTCACAATAAATAGCTCCTTCGTATTCTGCAATGGTAATTACTTTAGCGCCATGTTCTCTAAAGAATTTAGCGGTATAATAACCCACATTTCCTAAGCCTTGTACAATCACATTTTTATTTTCAATACCAACAGTCAACCCTACTTTGGCCATCACATCAGGCATTAAACACACTTCTCTCACACCGTAAAATACACCTAGCCCTGTAGCTTCCTTACGACCCCTTACACCACCCAATGAAATTGGTTTACCTGTAACGCAACCTGCAGCGTCAATTTCTCCTGGCTTTAAAGATTGATATGTATCCACAATCCATGCCATTTCTCTTTCTCCTGTTCCGTAATCCGGTGCTGGCACATCAATGCCAGGGCCAATGAAATTTTTCTTCACTAATTCGGAAGTATACCTTCTTGTAATTTTCTCCAATTCATAATTACTTAATGTTCTTGGACTAATTTTAATCCCCCCCTTCGCTCCACCAAATGGCACATTTACAATAGCACACTTATAAGTCATCAACGCAGCTAAGGCCATTACTTCATCCTGATTTACTGCTAAACTAAAGCGGATACCCCCTTTACAAGGTGACTTATGTTGAGAGTGCTGAACTCTATAGGCTTCAATAACTTCAATACGACCGTCATCCATTTTTACTGGAAAACGCATACTGTAGATACTATTACATGCTTTGATCTGCTCTAAAATTCCGGTTTCCCACTTTGTAAATTTAGAAGCCTTATCAAAGCTTCTTTCTACACTCTGAAAAAAACTATACTCCATGCCTTCTGTCATAACTTTCGTTTTAAATGATGAATTTTTATTTTTTCTCTAATTGACTTACTTTTTTATCTATACTTGCCACATAAACAAACAGGCCAACTAATATAATGGATACAATGGTCATGACTAAAAAGATTTTGCCATTTTGAACCATAAATCCCTCGTTGTTGCCCACCTGTGTTTGTAATAATTTGAACATATACTTTGAATAATTGTGATTATAAAATTAAAACTGATTTAACATAAATAACTATAAAAGGCCATCTTTATTTAATTGTAACAATTGAATTCGGATACGAATGGTGCTAATCCAAACCCCCAATAAAGTCCAACCAATAACAGCGGGGTAAAATACAGTGCGCATGCTAGCGGTCATGTCCTTCCCATTCATACCAGGATTTCCTTCACTACCCTGGCCTCCAGGATGCAAAGATTCCGTCAATCTTGGTAAAATCCAAAGCGTTGGAAACAGCATGAAAAAGGAGAAAATATTATATACTGCAGACAAACGGGCGCGTTTTTCCATATCCAATAAGCTTCCTCTCAAAACGAAATAAGCAAAATAAATGAGCAAGGCAATGGCTGCACCATTTTGTTTAGGATCCCCCACCCAAGGACTACCCCATTGATAGTTTGCCCATACAGCTCCAGTGATAATACCTAGGGTGCCAAAAACAATTCCCATGGATGCAAATGCGTGTGAATAAACATCATGTACTAAATTGCCAGAGCGTAAAAATTTAATCGCATACACTAAAGAAACCAACAATAAAATCATCATACCAAACCACATGGGAACATGGAAAAAGAAATTGCGAATGGACTCTTTCATTCGATCATCTAACTTGGGAACTTTTACTAAAAAACCATACGTACAAGTGTACAATAACAATATGAATGACAATACCTTCCACCATTTTGCTCTTAGCATAATTAATTGTTTTAGACCAAGTAAAAGCTTAAACTAACAATTGTTTGCAAACATAGCGATTTTTGCAGTATTTGTCTCTTTTTGGGCTAAATACTTGTTCCGCAAATTTACTGCTAAAGTTGTACATTTGCCTCCATAATTTTCATGCCGTAACATGAAGCGAACTGCCCCGTAAGGCTGTAGTAAACTTAATGTGGCTATCATCAAAAATCATAGACACAATGAAACTTTCACAATTTAGGTACGATCTTCCTTTAAACCTGATCGCACAGTATCCAACAAAACGTAGAGAAGACAGTAGACTGATGGTGGTTAACCGTCAAAATGGTCACATGGAAAATCGTCATTTCTCTGATTTATTAGAGTACTATGATGACAAAGATGTTTTTGTAGTGAACAATACCAAGGTTTTCCCTGCCAGAATGTATGGCCGTAAGGAAAAAACAGGTGCAAAAATTGAAGTATTCTTGTTAAGAGAATTAAATAAGCCTAACCGTTTATGGGATGTGATTGTTGATCCCGCAAGAAAAATTCGAGTAGGCAACAAGTTATATTTTGGAGACAACGAGGAATTGGTAGCAGAAGTAATTGACAATACCACAAGCCGTGGTCGTACCATTCGTTTTTTATGGGACGATGATGATGCAAGCTTCAAAAAAATGTTAGAATTTTTAGGAGAGACCCCTTTGCCTAAATATATTAAGCGCAAGCCCGACGAAGAGGATAAGGATAGATACCAAACCGTATATGCAAAGCACGAAGGTGCTGTTGCCGCTCCTACTGCAGGATTACACTTTAGTAAAGAATTGGTAAAACGTGCTGAAATTATTGGAATTCGTTTTGCGGAAGTTACCTTGCATACAGGATTAAGTACTTTCCGCCCAATTGAAGTTGAAGATTTAAGTAAACATAAAATGGATGCAGAGTACTTTAATATTAATGAAGATGCTTGTCGCATTATCAATACAGCCAAAGAAAAAGGTCGCAGAGTATGCTCTATAGGCACAACAGGAATGCGTGCTATGGAAAGCAGCGTAACTGCACAACGTTTATTGAAGCCAGCGGAGGGATGGACCAATCACTTTATTCACCCGCCTTACAAATTTAATATCGCAGATAGCTTAGTGACCAATTTTCACTTACCAAAAACAAGCTTATTAATTATGACTTGTGCTTTTGCAGGTTATGAATTGGCAATGGAAGCTTATAAAAAAGCCATCAAAGATAAATACCGCTTCTTCTCTTACGGAGACGCGTTATTATTTATATAAATTTTTTGAAAAATAAATTTATATAAATAATACTCTTATGCTATTTTAATTATAGCTTTTTATATTTTATTAAAAAGCTATAATTATCTATTTTATCTAACATTTTTTGAATTTATAATTTTAAGGCTTCGATTTATCGGAGCCTTTTTTATTCCTATCAAATACGTTTCATTTATTTATTAGGGAATTTAATTTCCCGATAACATAAATTGCTTTTCCTAAATTCAAAAATGGATTATTTATTTACTTGCTAGTTTTGCGAATCTAAATAATGGTATGCAAAAAATAGCCGCATTTATACTCGTTTTTTTACTATTCCTTGAACAAAATGCTGCTCAAAATTCAACGAAGGATAGCTCCCAAGGGAAAAATCTCCCCGATGTAACCGTAGTGGGCAGAAATAGCAAAAGCGACTATCAACAAATGCCTGAAATTGTAGGCACCAATATTTACGCTGGCAAAAAGAATGCATTAATTGTTCTCGAAAATGTACAAGGCAATATCGTGAACAATACCATGAGGCAGGTGTTGGCTAAAGTGCCTGGTATTCATATTTGGGAAAGTGATCCTAGTGGAATACAAATTGGTATCGCAGCTAGAGGGTTGAGTCCCAATAGAAGTTGGGAATTTAACATCAGACAAAATGGGTATGATATTGCAGCTGACCCATTTGGTTATCCGGAAGCTTATTACAACCCTCCACTACAATCCGTTCAAAGAATTGAAATTGTTAGAGGACAGGGAGCCTTACAATATGGTCCTCAATTTGGGGGTTTGATTAACTACATCATAAAAAATGGTGCTGAAATAAAAAAATCTTTTGAATTTGAATCTCAACAAACCAATGGTTCATTTGGATTGAGTAATAGTTTTAACGCAATTGGAGGGAAGAAAGGAAAGATTAATTACTATGCCTTTTATGATCATAGAAGCGGTGAAGGATGGAGACTCAATAGCAACTATTATAGCAAAGCAGCATTTGGAACCATCACTTACCATTTTAGCCCTGCCCTATCCTTGTCCGTTGAAGTAATGCAATCCAATATCAGAAGCCAACAACCGGGTGGATTAACCGATCAACAAATAGTCAATGATGCAAGGCAAAGTGTAAGAGCTCGAAATTGGATGGATATCACCTGGACCACCCCTGCTGCAATCTTAAATTATCAAATCAATGATCAAACAAGATGGACTACCAAATTATTTGGAACCATTGGCGATAGAAATAGTGTTGGCTTTTTACAGCCTCTGAATATAAAAGACAGCATAAACCCAACGACACAAAATTATAGCAACAGGTTAGTGAACATGGATAAATACAGAAATTATGGTTTAGAGAGTAGGCTTATCACCAATTACCAACTAGGCAAATTCAACAATACCATTTCAACAGGCATCCGGTTGTACACAGGAAATACCTATAGACTCACTGAAGGCAAGGGCTCGACTAATTCAAATTACGATATGTCCATTGAAGGTGAATTTCCAAAAGACATTCAATTCACCTCAAATAATATTGCAGGTTTCGTAGAAAATATTTTTAGAATAAACAAGCAATTATATATTATACCCGGTATGCGCTTTGAATGGTTGGAAGGTGCCGCTTCGGGAAGAAACGGCATCAATAATGGCATAGCCATCCCATTGCAAAATATCACTAGAAGCAGAACCTTTATTTTGGGTGGAATTGGATCTGAATTTCATTTAAATGAACATGCTGAATTGTATGCAAATATTTCACAGGCCTATAGGCCCATACAATTTGCGAATTTACAGGCGCCCCCATCCACCGACCTGGTTGATCCAAATTTAAAAGATGCCAAAGGTTATAATTTTGATTTTGGCTACAGAGGTAAACATCAAAATTACCTGCAATATGATGTGAGTATTTTTTATCTTCAATACAATAATCGAATTGGGACGATTACCCCTACTGGTGCTACTTATCGTTTAATAACCAATGTAGGTGCTAGTATTAGCAAAGGATTTGAAGGATACATTGAATTTAATCCAATACGCGCTTTTACAAAAAGTGAAACATTGGATTGTATCCTTTTTGCTTCTTATGCATATACCAATGCTAAGTACAGTTCCAATCATGTTGATGCAAATACCAAAGGTAAAAATGTTGAAAATGCCCCTACTGATATTTTTAGAGGAGGACTAAGTGTTGGAATTAAACAGCTACTCTTGACCATGCAAATAAGTAAGGTGAGTGCTAGTTTCAGCGACGCAAATAATACCATTACACCAAGTGCAAATGGAAATACCGGCTTAATTCCTGCTTACACCATTTCAGACCTTGCAGGATCCTATAAATTTTCAAAATTCATTCATGCCAAAGCTGGCATGAACAATGTATTTGATGTACGATATTTTACAAGACGTGCAGGTGGGTATCCTGGGCCTGGTGCTTTACCTGGTGATGGCAAAAACTATTTTGTCACAGTGGGTATTAAACTATAAATTAAACAAGCCTTTATTCACCAATTGCAAAGTTTTAGTTTTATACGCACTTGGAAGTAACAAGGAAATATTGTGTGGGCTACCACCGTAGCTTACCATGGTCACTGGGACTTCGTTGATTGCTTCAAATAATTTCTTTAAAATGGAATCGGTTTTTGCAATCTCATTGCCCACAATGGAAACAATAGTTTGGTCTTTTTCCACTTCAATAGAAGCAAAGTTGCTTAATTCTTGGATAATTTCCGTTAAATGATCATCATTGTCAATGGTAACCGACACCGCCACTTCCGATGTAGTAATCATATCGATAGGGGTCTTGTATTTTTCAAATACCTCAAATATTTTTCTCAGAAATCCATAAGCTAGTAACATCCTACTACTCTTAATTTTAACGGCAATAATGCCATCCTTTGCTGCTACTGCTTTCACGCCTACCGTACCCGCTTCTTTTTTAATAACGGTACCTGCAGCAGCTGGTTGCATGGTATTTAATAATTTCACCGGCACATTTTCTTGTTGTGCTGGCCAAATACAAGTAGGATGTAAAATTTTTGCGCCAAAATAAGCGAGCTCCGCTGCTTCATCAAAACTTAATTGTTCAATCGCCACCGTTTTATCCACTACACGAGGATCATTGTTGTGCATGCCATCAATGTCGGTCCATATTTCACATACCGAAGCATTTACTGCTGCAGCAATTAATGAAGCTGTATAATCACTTCCGCCTCTTTTTAAATTATCTACCTCCCCTTTTGAATTTCTACAAATATACCCTTGCGTGACAAATAATTTTTTAGTTGGATGCGTAGCTAATACAGCTGCAATTTTTTCTTTTATTATAACTAAATCTGGCTCTTCATTTGTATCCAAACACATAAAATCCAAAGCAGGAATTAATGCATGATCAATATTTTCTTGCTCTAAATACAAGGAGAATAATTTGGTGCTCATTAATTCACCTTGTGCTAAAATATCTCTATTGAGTGCATCACTTAAAGAAATTCGTTGTGTGATTTTCAAAAACTCAAAATGCTCATCAATAATTGAATTTGCTTTTGCGATTAATACATCTGATATTAATAAATCAATGATAAATACACGGTAATGTTTTTCTAAATTTTCAATATGTTGCGTTGCACCTGTTTTATCTAATTTTCCTAATAAATTACTTAATCCTACCAAGGCATTGGTAGTTCCACTTAGGGCACTTAATACTACAATAGTTGGTTCTGCCTCCTTTGTAATTAACTGTGATACTTGGTGCATGCGTTCTGGCTTTCCAACACTGGTACCTCCAAACTTCATTATCTTCATAATCTAATATTGATGTTCAAATTTTAAGAAGCTCAAAGGTAAATAGTAAAACCCAAAACAGGCGTTAATCTTCCTTAAAATGCAAACCGTTAAATTAAATTGTAATTATAATGTAAGTGCAAACTTATCGGCCAATTGCATTAAATCAGTCACTACCTCATTCCCCAATGGAATACCCTTTTTCATACGCTCCTCTTCCATGGTTCTTTCTATATCTCCTGCCACATAAACTTTTTCATGACCATTTGCTGGCTTTGCGTTGCGGAATATATGTAACCAAAGATCCATATTGGATTTAAAATCCGCAGCAGGTCGGAATGCATCAATGCGCATAGCGCCTAAAAAATGACCAAGTCCTTCCCCTGGCATATTTTCCGGCATAGGCACATACGCAGGAAATGGTGGCACCCATGGTCCAAAACTGGCACCGCTTAACACGGCACTAAAAATATCTACAATACTTCCTAAAGCATATCCTTTATGACTTCCTAATTCCTTTTCCGAACCCAATGGCAATAAAGCACCACCTTGTTTTAAAATATGTGCATCGTTGCTTGGATTGCCCTCCGCATCCTGGGCCCAACCTGTTGGGATAGATTCATTTTTTCTTTGTGCAATTTCTAGTTTTCCATTGGCTGCTGTGGTGGTTGCAAAATCTGCAACAAATGGTGCTTCCTTTCCTGCTGGCACCGCCACTGCAATTGGATTGGTCCCTAACATTTTTTCAGCAGCATAAGTTGGTGCCACTAAAGCACTTGCATTGGTCATGGCCATGCCAATCATGTCTTGGGACAATGCCATCATTGCATGATAGCCCGCTATACCAAAATGATTACTATTTTTAACACTCACCCATCCCGTACCTACCTGCTTTGCTTTATCTATTGCAATTTGCATTGCTCTGGGTGCAACAACAAGCCCAAGTCCTTTATCGCCATCTACTACTGCGGTGGAAGGCGTTTCGTGTATAATTTTAATATTGGGAGTTGCATTTATTCTTCCCGCTTCCCATAAACGCACATATCCCACCAAACGTGCAATGCCATGACTGTCTATACCCCTTATATCGGCCATCAATAAAACATGGGTTGCTAATGTTGCATCCTCATTGCAGCAACCCATTTTTAAAAACACATTCAATGTAAATGAATGCAATTGTTGATAGGAAAAAATTTTATCGCTCATAGGGAACAAATTTAAGCATAAAAAAAGGTGTACCGAAGCACACCTTTATAAAAAATAGTTTTTAAAACTAAAATGGTAAATCATCTGCCATGGTATCATCCCCACTAGACGCTGCATTTGGGGTATAAGTAGCGCCTGCACTTTGATCTGGTGCTGGATGCTCTCCACCATTCCCTTTGCTACCTAATAATTGAACTGAAACAATACGCAATGTTAATGAAGCACCATTACGACCATCGGCAGTAGTATAAGTTCTTACATCAGGCGTTCCTTCCACATACACTTGAGTGCCTTTATTTAAATAAGGTGCTACTGCGGTACGATCTGTCCAATAAGAACAATCTCCCCAGGTAGTTCTGTCTTTTTGATTGCCTTGCGCATCTTTAAAACGTTCTGTATGTGCAACATTAAAGTTGATTACAGACTTGCCATTCACATTGTTTACTTGAGCATCTTTGCCCAAATTCCCGATTACTTGTAATTTGATCATTTTCTTAAATTTTGTCGTTATATGACAGTGAAGATAGGAATTTTCGGTAAATGAGTTACTTTTGTGCCAAGCCAACTTTTAACTGGCCAAACACATGAGTAAAAAAGGTAAGGTTTTAGTCGCTATGAGCGGCGGAATTGACAGCACAGTCGCAGCCCTAATGCTGCATAATGAAGGTTACGAAGTGGTAGGAATTACCATGAAAACCTGGGACTACTCCACTAGTAATACAAACGGCAAGGAAACAGGGTGTTGCAATATTGACTCCTTTAACGATGCGCGTTTAGCCGCCGTAAACAATGGTTTCCCACACTATATATTAGATATTAGAGATGAGTTTGGTGATTTTGTAATTGAAAATTTTGTAGAAGAATATTTAGCAGGGCGTACCCCCAACCCTTGCGTGATGTGCAATACCCATATTAAATGGCGTGCATTATTAAAAAGAGCCGACGCCTTGGGCTGTGATTTTATCGCTACTGGCCACTATGCTAAAGTACGTCAACATACCAATGGACGCTATGTAATTTCAAAAGGCTTGGATGAAACTAAGGACCAGAGTTATGTATTATGGGGCGTGGATCAGGATTTATTAAGTCGTACCATTTTGCCATTAGGCGGCATGCATAAAACGGATATCAGACAAATGGCCATTGATATGGGCTACCCTGAATTGGCTAAGAAAAGTGAGAGCTATGAAATTTGTTTTGTCCCCGATAATGATTACCGTGGATTTTTAAAAAGACGTGTAGACGGATTAGAAGAACGCGTGAATGGTGGATGGTTTGTAGATACCCATGGAAAAAGATTGGGTAAACACAAAGGCTATCCTTTTTATACCATAGGACAACGCAAGGGACTAGAAATAGCATTGGGTAAACCAGCTTATGTAACCGCCATTGATCCTGAAAAAAATATTGTAGTGATTGGAGAAGAAAAAGATTTAGACTCCAATGATATGTTGGTGTCAAAAATTAATTGGATTAAATACGATCATTTAGACGGCCCAACGGACTTGATGGCAAAGATTAGATACCACGATAGCGGCGCGCTATGTACCCTATCGCATACTAATAATGGTGTTCAAGCAAGGTTCTATGAAAATGTAAAGAGCATTGCTCCTGGACAAAGTGCGGTATTTTATGAAGGCGATGATGTGGTAGCGGGTGGTATTATACAAAGTGGCAGTTTACTTCCTAAGTTATCTTAAGCTAAAAAGAGTAAGTTTACCTATTTACTTTTTTGTTTGTGTAATCAAATTTTTGCTAAATTTTAAATTCGCAAAAAAGCTACTCTGCAATTTTTTCAAGCAAAGCGCCAAACAAAGTATCCGCTTGTTTTTCGTAACCTGTAAAGTATTGTTGTTTTACCACTTTAAACTTGCCAGTAGCCAATAATGTTTCCACATTTTTTTCATTCTCCTCCTTATATACCGAACAAGTGGCAAACAATAAATGTCCATTTAATTTAACAGTAGGAATTATGTTATGCAAAATTTTTGCTTGTAATTGAGTGTACTTATTTAACTGCACTTCCGTAAAATATGCCAACTGCTCTGGTGTCCTACCCCAAGTGCCACTGCCAGAACAAGGTACATCGGCAAATACAAAATCAAATGGTTTTTTAATATCAAAAGCTTGAGTTAAATCTATTTCCTGCACGCTCGCAGGTCGTATGCCCGCCTCTTGTAAACGTTTGTCTGCATTAAATAAAATACTTTCTCTTACATCGGATAAATGCATTCTAATATTAGACATGGTATCAAACATTAAAATGGTCTTGCCCCCACTTGCCGCACAAGCGTCCCACACCTGAATTGGTTGTTCCAAACTTGTAGGAACCAATAACAACAATTCAGCAAGTGCTTGTGAATTTAAATCCTGTATGACCGCTTCCTTATTTAATTCCAGCACATTTTGTAAGGAAGTGGTATTGGCAAATGCAAAAGCATTTTCACTTACTTCCTTAAATTCAATATTAGCTGCTTGTAATTTTTGAATTACTTTTTCCTTTTGCCAGGGACGAATACGAATAAATAGTAAAGGCTGTGTTTGATGTGACTTTACAAAATTATCCAACGCTATTAGATCAGATATTTTTTCCGCTAAAGGAAATTGAGTTGCCGTATTTCTAAAATGCGCATAACAAAGTCCACTAATATTTTTTCGATCCTTGCTCCCATGTTTCTTATTGGCTGCAAAATATTTTTTCAAATAGTTGGCTAGCGGCTCTTCCCCATGGTAAGCTGCTATTAATTTATTGGCGATATCCTCATGTACTTCGTAATTCATTACAACTCCAAT
>CANKWR010000024.1 GCA_947487525.1 Bacteroidota bacterium | reverse complement strand
GCATTGGTTGTTCCTCCATAAAAATATTCAGTTTCATTTGGCGTCGTTAAATAAGTACCGTTAATTCTAATATTGAAAGAATTATCTAAAGTCCAAACATTAAATACCATTCCATTGGGAGCAGCAGAAAATGTTTGACTAGCAGAAGCACCATTAGTAACTGTATAAGATAAAGATGTATAATTTAAATACTTACTATCCATTGATGGACATTCATCAGTATCGGTAATACCATCATTATCATCATCTAAATCAAATGCATCAGGTATTCCATCTCCGTCCGTATCAGAACAGAGTTCTATATTTTTATCTAAAGCGTATGTTGCATAAGTAGATGTATAATTTCCAGTTCCATTTTCTAAACTTGTTTCCAAACTATTTGCAAAACCATTGGTACCATAAGGTCCAGTAATTACTGAATTTACTACTCCATTTGTAGTAGAAGTAGAGGTTCCAGCACCTGCATTGTTATTCACTAAGTTAATAACGGTACCAGATGTTAAAGTTCCAGGAACTCTTGCCTCTTTGGCATCTGGACATCCGTCGCCATCAGAATCAAGGTCGAGTTGATTGGATACGCCATCACCATCGGCGTCGCAGTTAAATATGGTTCTTAAACTACAAAGTGAAAGTGATAAAATAAGTCCGCCCCCATTGTTAGTTGCTTTCACATTAAGTGAAGTATAAGAAGCATCTTTAACTGTTCTAATCACGCCATGATTACCGGTCATGATTATTGTGGTTTGATTTACTTGATTATTAACCAAACTTTGATTTGCTAAATTACAATTAGTAGAAACCGTTTGTTGAGAGCTTGCATTTGTAGTTATGACAAGCCCTTCATTAACTCCAGTTTCCGTAGCTGATGTTAAAATTTGAGCATTTGAAACTGGCTTATCAAAGGTTATTGTAAACTCTGCAGCACCTGAAAAATTAGCTAACTGACCAGATCCTGGTAAGGGTTGGTTGCACTGCATTGTTGTAGTCCAAAAATCACCGCCAACAGCCCCTCTAAGAGTCACCCCTGAATTGGCAGTAATAGAATAATTAACCCTCTGCCCTGTAGATGTTACCAGTGACCCTGTTGTTCCACTCGTAGGTGATATCCAGTTATTACATGTAGAACTTTCATCAAAAGTTGGACATTCCACTGTATCCAACACTCCATCATTATCATCATCTAAATCAATTATATCCGAAATACCATCAACATCTGTATCCACCAGGTTACAAATATTTTTAGTAGCATCGGTAGCATATACATTGTAATAAGACTGATAATTAATGATTCCGTTATCAGTTATTTTTTCTAATTGATTGGCTAACCCATTAGTTCCAAACGCAGCTATAATTTGTGCGTTTGCAATTCCACTAACTGTATTAAATGTTACACCTGGTGTATTTAAACTATAACTACTTCCTTCTTTTGCATCCGAACAACCGTCTCCATCACTATCTATATCTAATCTGTTTTTAATGCCATCCAAATCAGTGTCTAAATCAACACATGTTCTTTCTTCAAAATAAACTTCATTCATCCAATTTCCTACACCAGCAACTGAAATTCCAAACATCCTATACTTCCCAAATGGTGTAATATTGTTTGACATATCCAATTTATAGGAATTATTACTTGCATATTTTGCTGCAGTATTCGCAATTACTTGAGAACCGACAATATCAATCCAATTAGCCCCATCAAACCCTTGTAACTTATAAGTGCCTCCTGCAGTAAAAGGAGATTGACTAGGATAATTACCCAATTCAATTAAGGTTAGAACTTTTGGTAAGGGCAAATCAAATTGCAAAATGGTTTGATTATTTAATGCACCAGCCGTAGTTGGTGGATACACAGCATTAATTGAACCATCAATGCCATCAACCAAATTTGATAACCTATTAGCACCATTATAATTCCAGGTTACTGATGAAGAAACAATGATACCTGACTTATTTGCATTATTTGCATTTGTACAGGTCATTTCAGTATCATCTGGAATACCATCATTATCATCATCTAAGTCATACACATCTGGTATACCATCAACATCCGAATCTAAACAAGCATTTAATGAATTGGAAATTGCAAATTTATTATAGTAACTAGTATAATTAGTAATCCCATTATCCGTAGAAGTTTCAAGGTTATCAGCTAAACCATTTACACCATATGGACCAGCTGCTCTTGCACTCGCCACATTATAAGTAGTTGTTGGACTTGCTACTGTACCATTTTTTAGAGTACCTGTAATTAAAGTACCAGAAACGTTTGATTCTTTTGAATCCGGACAACCATCTCCATCACTATCTAAATCTAATCGATTAGGAATGCCATCTCCTTCATTATCATAATCAGTCCCAATATTATTCCCACATAGATTAGAATTAGCAGGTACTAAAAGTGAATACCCAGCCCAATTTTCAGTTGTAGAACTTGTATAAGTAATTTGAGTAAAAGTGCCAGAAAATTTAATTAAACCATTCCCTTCATTATTGGTTAAAATATTTGAATTGGCTCCACTCACTACCATTCCTGTTGCTTCAGAGTTTATTGTTATTGGGGCAGGGAAACTTGTTAAACTTGTACTACTGTTAATACCACTAAATGTATGAATAACAGTTGTCCAAGGTGCTCCAATACTCCATGCATAAATTATTGGGTTCTTTACTGGCTTTGAAAAAGTAATGGTATTAGAAGTTGTATTTTGAAAAGTTTGAATAGCATTTGATGGTCCAGTAATTCCAGCAGGATAGGATGCAGCATTTAAACTTGTCAATGAAGTAGTTGTGTTTTGCTGTCCTCTATCGTTCCAAGTCACCGTAATTGTTTGACCATCTTGTACTACATTACCTACAGCGCCACCCGTTCCACTTGCAGCAGTTACTACACTACCCCAATTCACAAAATTAATCTGACTATTTAAAGTACAAGAAACAGAGGAAGGCATTTCAGCAACATCTAAAATCCCATCATTATCATCATCTAAATCAAATACATCCGAAACGCCATCACCATCACTATCTGTACAAGCATTAATAGAATTATTTAATGCATAATTAGTGTAGAAACTCGTATAGTTTATAATTCCATTATCTATGGCAGTTTCCACGCTATTCGCTAAACCATTAGCACCATAAGGTCCTGGAGCAACAGAATTTGCAACATTACTTGTTGAATTTAAATTACCAAGAGTACCATTTACAATCGTCCCAGCATTTAAGGCTAATGAAACATTGGTTTCTTTTGCATCGGGACAACCGTCACCATCTGAATCCAAATCTAATATATTTGGAATTCCATCCCCATCAGTGTCTGTATCGGTTAAACAGTTAGTTGGATTTAAAAAAGAAAAGCCATGACCGTCAGTATTTGTTGTATTTAATAACCAAGTATGTTTTACTTTCAATCCATTATATGTTCCTTTAATTTGCATGGTACCCATTGCAGAAGTTGCAGGTGTGTTGGCACCTAATCCAGGATTAGTTGAAACTGTTAAAACATTATTATAAATTAAAGTAGGAACACTAACGTCTAATGGAATTAAAGTAACTGGATTATCATTTAAATCATACCATTCTTCTTTAGCAAAATCAACCCCATAAAATGCAACAATAGGATTAGTTATTGCACTAGTAAATGTATATGTCTGAGTTTGAATGGCTCCAAGGACAGAAAAAGAGGTAGATGCATTTACGCCAGTCGTAACCGCTGGAAGGTAAGTTCCAAAATTTGTTGCTTGTGCAGTAGCATAGGCATTTCCGGTAGATGCGGTCATCGCCACTGAAGAAGCTGTTGTTACTTTACATGTTTCATCAGTATCTTTTATCCCATCATTATCATCGTCAATATCATATTCATCTGGAACACCATCGCCATCTGCATCCAGATTCGTACAATTGGCTAATACTTTAACCTTACCAGATAAATTACTATTTACTGAACAACCTGCATTGATTGCCGACATATAATAATAAAAATCACCTGCAGAATTTGTTAGGGGCAATACTGTTGTAGATGTACCATTCGGACTTACTGCATTTCCTCCTGTATTGGAAACATTACTTGTAGTAAAATACCATTGGTAATTAGTTGCATTGGTAGCTGATGAACTTAAGGTTCCAGTGCGTGCATTTAAACAATAACCCTGATTTAATAAGGAGGGCTGAATGGTAATTGCAGGTATTTCAACAACTGTAATTTGCTTTGTTGCAATAACCGTTCCTCCACAACCTCCACTAATTGTGCAAGTAATTGTTGCAGTACCTGCAGCCACTCCGGTAACTACTCCACTTGAATTCACAGTGGCTATTGCATTATTGGAGCTAGTCCAAGCACGAGTAGCGCCACTTGTTAATAAGTGACCCGTTGTCGTATATGTTGATGTATTTGTAGTACAAATTAAACTTGTACCTGAAATTGTACCTGCAATATTTCCCTGAGTTACTTGAACAATTACAGTTCGTCTTACTGGGGTTACACAACCACCTGAAGGAACAAATGCTTCAGCTGTATAAGTATATGTTCCAGCAATTGGGTTGATAGTATAAGTTACGCCGCTCGCTACCGTTTTTTCAAGCAAATTATTATTATACCAGTTTATAGAATTGCCTGCAGAAGTCGCCGTTAAATTAATGGCAGTGCCAGTACAAACACTTGTATTTGTAGAAATGGCAGAAATGGATACATTTTGAATATTTAAAGCTGCGCTTTGGGAAGTTTCTAAAGAACAACTATTTGAAACGATACATCTATATAAATAACCCGATGCTGATGTTTCGAACGCATTTACAGATAAAATCCCAGTCGTAAATCCACTGTAAGTTTTACCCGTGTGTGCAGGTGTTGTAGGTGCAGTAATATTTGTCCAAGAAACGCCATTGTTGATACTCACCTGCCACTGATAACTTGTGGCATCTGTTGCAGTAACTGAAAAAGTAGAAGCTTTGGTTTCACATTGAAGCACTGTTTGAGGCTGATTAGTAATAACAACACTTGCATTTTGTGTGACGGTTAAAGTAACTGGAACTCGCGTTGCAGAAGGACAAGATAAATCGGCTAAGCCAGCAATAGAAAGTTTCAACCAACCATCACCGCCTGAAACAGGTTGTGCTGTTAAAGATCCAATTTGACTTTGACCCCCATAACCACCACCTGCTCCACTTTCTCCTCCTGGACCAGAACCTAAACCGCCCAAAACACCACCACCACCTCCTCCACCTCCTGCTCCATCTCCAATCATTGTTCCACCTTTTGCTCCAATATTTCCAACGATTGTTTGCGTAGCATTATATGCAACACCATAGGAACCATTTCCAAATTGACCAGCACCACCACCTCCACCTCCACCTGCTAAAATCCATGTATTGATTACATTATCCGACGCATCTAATAATTGTACAACTGTAGCGGCTCCTCCTCCTCCTCCTCCTCCTGAACATCCATTAAAACCTGCATCACCTCCTTTACCTCCATGATAACCCAAAGCATTAAATCCTCCATTACCTCCAAATACTCCAATAGGATTTCTACAACCACCACCCTGGGTTCCAACTGAACCAATGGCGAATCTAAATTTCATACCTGGTGTTACAGTAATACTACCTTTTGCTCGTGCACCACCTCCACCTCCTCCAGGATTTCCTGAATCGGTTCCCCCGTCGCCACCTCCAGCACCTTTAATATCTACATCAATTGAATTGACCCCTGCAGGAATCACCCAAGTTTGAACATCTTTACTAAAACTAAATGCCAATTGTTTAAGCGATCTAGTTTCGGCATAATAAGTTTTTGTAGTACTTGGTTTTACATTAAAAGATTGTCCAGAACTACTATAGCCTAGTGGTGTTCCACCAGTTGCAAAATCATACCAATAGATTACATTCGTACCAGTGGTTACGGCTGTTAAATTTGATGTAGCACTTGGATCGTTACAAATATTATTAGGCGTAGCTGTAACACTTGTTGGAATTGCAGGTAAGGGAGTAACAAGTAATTGAATTGGATTACTTTCAACTTTACAGTTAGTCAAAGCTGAAATAACAGCAACTGTATATATGCCTGCAGAAGTTGTAGTTGCAGAAGTTACAGAGTACGTGGCACTCGTACCAACAACAATTCCATTTTTATACCATTGGTAAGTTAAATTACCCCCAGATGGTTCAGTGGCAGTAACACTCATCGTAAATGATTCTCCTACACAAATAGAAGTACTTGTTAGAGTAGGCTGTTGCGTAATTACAGGTGCTGCTGTAATGGTATAAGGTCCAACAATGGAACTATTTTTTTCACACCCATCTGAATTAGTTACATTTAAAAATAAGTAAAAAGTACCTGCAACATCAGTAGGAACATATCCACCTATATTTGTTTGGCCTTCAATTGGAGTCGCTCCAATATAAGAATTTGAAGTATTTTTTTTCCATTGAAAAGAATAATTGGAAGAATTAGAACCAGTCATTCCCGAAACTATAGGAAAAAAAACATTTCCTCCACCTGTTCTATATTGACAATATGTGCCAGTGCTAGATGTAGGCTGGGATGAAAACGAAGGCGGAGTGCCAATTTTAATTGTTGAAATGGATGTATAATTACTACAGTTTGATTGATCCGAAATTATTTTGCACCGAAGTTGATTGTCTTTATATATACTGAGTGGGTTTGTTATAGTTAAACTTGAAGTTTTTGTTCCAGTAAAAACTGCATCGTCTTCCAAATTTATCCAAGCAGTTCCATTGGTGCTTCTTTGCCATTGATAAATTAAATTACCACTAGTAGTTGTAGCATTTGTGCTTATGGTTTGCGTACCTGTTGCACCACAAAATGATACAAGAGAAGGCGGCATTTGTGTTATATTTAGAGAAGTACCTGGAGCCAAACTTGAAATTCCAGTATAAATTCCTACTAAATTGTTTGTATTGCTATTGGTTGTTGACCCGCCACTGGTTTGTATCACATTTTTAGATACCACTGAAATAGTTACTTTACACCTGTATTGTAATGTTTGAGATGAAACATTCACTCCTGTGATTTGCAAATCTGCTTTATTATAATTTGCATATGTCATACCCGCATCCAATGTATTTGCATTTATTGAGGATATAGTGACCCATGCTCCCGAAGATCCAATTCTTCTTTCCCAGGCAAAAGCAGTTATACTAGAATTTTGTGATGCTTTAAATTCAACAGATAGCAAAGGGGAAGATGAACAATAATTAGTTATTGAAGGCAATATTAATCCAGGAAAAAAACTTGGACCAAAAACCCTGAGCGTTACTTCATTGCTATAGGTAAAACAAGAACTGTTTGTAATTTTAACACGATATTTAAAACCATCCAAAGCGGTTATTGATCCACTTGTATTGGTGTAATAAATCGTAGCTGCATTAAATCCAGTATAAGTGGTTCCTGCATCCAAAGATGCAGTTACATTTACCCAAGTTTGTCCATTATCTGCACTTCTTTCCCATTGATAGGTTAAAGCACCACTAGTACTAGTTGCATATACACTAAAATTATTAGCTGTTCCACTATAAGCAGTCCAAGCATCAAAACTAGTAGGTTGTCTCACAATTGTTATGGAAGAACAAGCTGGTGGATTGTAAAAATCTTCGGTAGATATAAAATAATTGCTATGA
This sequence comes from Bacteroidota bacterium, assembly GCA_947487525.1. GTDB lineage: Bacteria > Bacteroidota > Bacteroidia > Chitinophagales > Chitinophagaceae > Sediminibacterium. The sequence goes on along the minus strand of CANKWR010000024.1, from coordinate 22,927 downwards.
TTATTTAAATCCCCAGCAAAAGTGTGGTTAGATAAAAAAAACGAAAAAAATAAAATATAAAAAAATGAAAATCTTTGAATTGACATTATTGCATGGATTTTGGAACGTACAAAAATCCAAAATATTGCTCCAAATAAATTAGAATAAATTCTATGAATGGGATATAATCATATCAAATTTTCAACATAAAATGAATTTATTCTATTAAAATTTAAATATAATAGAATAATTGTAGAGATAATTATATAGTTAATAGTTTTTAAATATAATTGAAACAGAAGTTCCCTTTTTCTCTTGACTCTCAATTTGTATACTTGCATGCATGAGTTGAACAATATTTCTAATAATTTGAAATCCAACCCCATTGCCTTTTTTATATTTAGGAATCTGCTCTACTTCGTCCTTATTTTTTCCTTTTAACAAATATTGTATCATAGATTCATTCATACCAATCCCTGTGTCAGAAACTATAATTTTATAACCATTTAACGAATTTGTATGTGAAATAGTGATTGTACCTGATTGTGTATTATTAATTGCATTTACAATTAAATTATACAATAAAACCCTCAATGAATCTGCCCAGTTTTGAATAACTAAACCCGCTGTAACTTCATTTTTAATAAGAACATTATTATTTTGTTTAAACGGCTCTACGAATTCAACTAATTCATTCACTAAATCAAATAAATCAAGGTCTTGCTTTTTGGGTAGTGCTTCTACATTATCAAACTTTACCCAGTTAAGCATATTTGACGTTAAATATTCTAAATCCTTTGAAGTTTTTGCAATTTGATTAATTGATTTTTTTATTTTCTCTTCATTGGATGTTTCAGCAATATTTTTAGCTGTAATATGTAAATATTTAAGTGGAGTTAAAATGTCATGATTCATAATGGCAATAACATGATCTTTGGCCTGATTTCGTTTTAATAAATTTTCATTTAATTTATTTAAAGTTTGCGTTTTAGCATCCACTTCTTTTTCTAATATCTTTTGTCTTCTTTGGTATATTATCGTTTTAAATCGGATATATAAAAGAACCATCCCAATAGACATAAAGAAATAAATAATAAAAACATAAGGATTCAAATACCAAGGATAATTTATTGAAAATCCATATGTAATTGTTTCCCACTTATCATTGATGGTATTTCTAATCCGAATGGTAACCTTATGAGCACCATAGCCTGGGTTAGAAAATTTTAAATTTGGGGATTTTACATTTACCCTCACCCATGGTTCCTCATCATACTTATACTCCAACATGATATTCTCTTGAGATAACATACCAGAGATACCTAATTGTAATTCAATGTTTTTTATACTTGCATTTAGTTCTTTATTCAACAGTTCAACTTTAAAAACTTTTCCATCAAGTATTAATTTATCTAAATAAACTTTGGGTTGAATACTAACTTCTGGCAAACTATCTGGATGGAACTGAATTAAACCATCTATTCCTGGAAATGAAAATCTTCCATCAGCTAGTTTAATGGCACAAGGACTACATCCTCCATTCATTTCCAATTCGTCAATTCCTTCGGGTTTACCAAAATAACTAAACTTAACATTACCTGGACCTAAATTCCAAAAATCAATTAAAGATTTGGAAGGAGACATAAATAAGCCCTTATTTGTACTCGCCCAAATTCTACCTTTATTATCTTTAATAAAACAATGTGTATAATTCAAGTATCCGTTTTGATCTAGTGGCAATTTCTTAATGGTATCATTTCGGTACATGTATATACCACCTCCATATGTACCCAACAAATAATATTCCTCCAAATTAAATATTGCTCTAAAGTTCGCATTTGACTTTTCCTTATAAAAAAGATTAAATGTATTTAGTTTCACATTATACTTATATAAACCATTGGTTGTAGCTGCCAATATTTCATTATTATTAATTTGCATTAAACTATAAACAATGAAATTAAATGGCATATTAGATAGCTTAAGTTTATACTCCCATTTAGCATTCTTTATGGCAATACCATTAACATCAAATGAATACAACTTATTTTTAAATTCAATAAATGCATTTCTTGTTGGAGCAATATCATTAGATTTTTCAACAACAATCCCCTTTTTTAAATCGAATTTAATAACCCCTTCAAAATTGCTAAAATATAAAAAACTATCTTTCGAAATATAAGTAGATGTTTCAGATGGCCTATCAAAAATACTTTTAGATGCACTTTTACTTAAATTAGAACTCCCTTTATAAATCTGACCATTATTAATTTGGATATCCCCATTTTTTAAAACCAATTGCGCATAGGCAGAAGAACTGACACCATCAATTGCATTAATAGGCAAAATCCTATTAAAATATTTAGGCCTCCCTACTATTAAACCTCTATTATCAGTGCCTATATAGATGGTTTTAGTTTTATCATCAATTTGTATATATTTTACAAACTCATTCATTGGCACTTGATCTGTTATAATATTTAATTTCAATTTATTGTTTACATATTCAATATAATACAATTTATTGCTGGCAATTAAATATACAGGTTCTTTAGGATGAGCTTGAAAAAGTTTAACTTGCGAAAAAGCATTTTTAGGGTCATATTTTAACTCCTTGCTTAAATTTTCACTTTGAGTTAAGTTAAATGAACCATTTTTTTCTAGTCCTTCAAAAAATACACCATCTTTTCTCAAAAAGAATAAGTGATCATTCAAAACAAAACCCGTCTCATCATTTGGAAGCAATTTTAAGAATTGTAACCTACTTGCAACATACTTGTAAAGTCTAAAATCAATTTTAGTATAAATAGTATTATTGACAAAATAGTCTCTAATATCAATATCTATTTTCAAACTGTCTTTAACAATATCAATAATATTATGTTTGTACCTTAAAAAATCGGCTTCTGTTTTAAGCATCCCTGCTCTTTATCTTCAATAAAAGGAATATTACCCTTAATAGTAAAAATTCGCTCATCAATTAATTTTCCATATATTACCAGTATTGGTTTTATCAAAAATCACAATTCTTCCATTTAATACTGCTTCATTTTCATTGTCCCCAAAACTTTGAAATCCAAACCCATTGTATCTAACAATGCCGGACTCAGTAGCAGCCCACAAAAACCTTGTTTTATTGTCAAACTGCAACCCTTTTATGGCATTGGTAGGCAAGCCATTTTCAGTATTGATTCTTTCAAAATTATATTGTAACTGTGCAAAGGAATGAAGGGAACAAAATAGAAAAAGGACACTTAATGATGCGCGAAATATTGCGCTAAAAAATTGATTAGTAACTAATTTGATGCACATGTGCCAGCTGTAATAATTGCGTAAATGAATCTACTTTAACTTTGTCAAATATATTTGATTTAATAGTAGAAACCGTATTCATTTTTAAACCCAATGAATTCGCAATTTCTTTGGTTCTATAGCCATTTAATAAATAATGGAGTACTTCCAACTCCCTCACCGCCAAACTGGAAAATGGATTACCCGTATCCTCTACTTTTTTCTTAATGGTAAGTGGTTGGTTCTTAATAAATAGCTCTAAATGATAGTTAATCTCGCTTTCAGAAGCGCCCTTATGTAAATAGGAATGAATATTGAACTTATTGATGATTTTACCATACACATCAATGGGTTGCATGGAATGAACTAAAATGGATAAATGTGGATATTTCTCATTGATGGCCTCGATATATTCCAAGGAATTACCATCAGGTAAAATAATATCCAATATCAAATGGGTATAAGAATTAGTCGTTAATTCAGTTATTAAATCGGTACAAGTGCTCACTTCACCAACGGCGCCCACCTGCAGTTTGTTTAAAATGGCAGTCAACCCCATTTTCACAATGCTATGATCCTCAGCTACTAATACTTTTACTTCCATTATTATAAATTTATAGAAACGGGTCGAAATACTTTTGATGAACTCATCGTAAAACCACCGTTCTATAACAAATTTAAGTAGTCTTTCGGTCAATTAGATTGATTTTCAAGCGAATAGAATTAATTCTAGCGAACTTAAAGTTTACACGTTAATTGTGCTATTAGAAGATATAGGGCAAATACATTAGGCATTAGAGCTAAATCTAGCATTGAAAAATAGAATATTCCCTAATTTTATAAGGTCTATATATTTAGACCTCCCTAAACGATTATTTGCTTATGTTCACCTTAACCGAAATTGTGAAAGATGGCATTTTAGAAATTCGCTTTTCCATGGAAGATTGTGAAAGTAAAATTTACACAATCACCAATGCCCAGGGCGTTGATATCATGCAAGGGAAAATTACGGGCAATACCCAAAGAACCTGCCTTTATGTGGGTGATTGCAAAAAGGGGCGTTACACTTTCTCCCTTGGTTCCACGGTTACACAGGAATTCACTATACAGTAAGCTTAATGCACTCAATTTAAAATGTAGTATTTTTGATGAAATTCATATTCATTGAAACTATCTATATGCTCCGTTGGCAAGGCAAATGATGCCTATATTAAAGATGGCGTGGATCAGTTCACCAAACGCATTGGACATTACTACCCCATTGACTGGCAACTCATCACTCCTAGTAAACTCACCGAACCTATTCAAATTAAAAAAGCCGAGGCTGCAAGTATATTAAAATCACTAACGGCCACAGACGTTTTAGTTTTGCTAGATGAAAAAGGTAAAATGTTAAATTCCCCAGGACTTGCTAACCTCATCCAACAAAAAGCCAACCAAAGTGCACAAAGAATTGTGTTTTTAATTGGGGGCGCTTATGGGGTTGATGAAGAAATTAAAAAGCGCGCCAATTTTACATGGAGCATTTCCGAGCTCGTATTTCCACATATGCTGGTTCGATTGATATTAGCGGAGCAGCTTTACCGTGCATGTAGTATCTTGGCCAATGAAAAGTACCATCACGAATAATGCCTAATTAAGGCGTTCAATAAAACAACGACATGACTTTAACCTTACTTATCATTATCATTACTGTGATTGTTTCATTGGTAGCAATGAATAATGCAACCTTATTGGATAAATGTATATTTCATCCCTATTCTATTGCAAAGGATCCCAGCCAATGGTATCGAGCCATTACCTGCGGATTTATTCATGCCGATTTTCCACACCTCGCATTTAACATGTTCTCCTTTTATATGTTTGGCGAAATGCTTGAAAAAGATGTAGACTTTATTTTTGGCAGCAATGGAAAGCTTTTATTCCTATTAATGTATTTTTCTTCCTTGGTGGTTTGTATCATACCCACCTATTTTAGCCATAAAAAACATTATAACTACCGAAGCCTGGGTGCTTCTGGTGCAGTTTCAGCCATTGTTTTTGCAGGTATTTTTTTACGCCCAAGTTTACAAATTGGATTTTTTGTTATTCCCCCAATCATTCCTGGTTTTGTATTTGGTCCACTCTACCTTGCATTAACAATTTACTTATCAAAAAAAGGGCCTGGTTCCATTAACCATAGTGCGCATTTATGGGGATCGCTATATGGTATTGTTTTTTTAATACTTAGTTCAAGACTCATGAGCAATTTTAGCGTGATTGATAATTTCATAAATAGCGTGACAAAATATATCAGCAGTTTTTAACATCCAAAAACAATAAGCTGGCCTTTATTTTAATTTAGCTTATTAATTTACCTGTTATATTTAGCTTCTTAGTTTACCTTAATAGTATAAAGGAACCTGTTTTTCGAACTTTCAGGTCCTTGTAGGTTATGTATTCAATTAAATAAGTGTAGGCATCCATTTCCTGGTCAAAACCATTACACTTGCCATCCCATCCTTTGGAGAGGTCATTGGTTTGGAAAACAATTTTGCCAAATCGGTTAAATACGGTGTAGGTTAATAGCGTTTTAACCCCGGCGCCAAATTCAATTTTAAAAACATCATTTAAATTATCTCCATTGGGCGTAAAAGCATTAGGCACATTCACTACCACATCCTCTGAAACATCCAAATGGTATTCATCCACTATTTTACAGCCAGTAGTGGTATCCATTCTTAACAAAGAATAATCAATATCATTAGGCCCTTTAAAAATTGGATTGGGTTTAAAAGGATTGCTTAAATAAAAAGAAGGAATCCATTGATATTGAACATACCCTGAATCTACTTTCTTAGGGATCAACATGGTATCCTGATTAGCGAGTACAAACAACGTAAATTTAGAAGGAGGTATTGGATCCTGAATGGTAATTGTATCCCCAATTAAAGTATAATTGTATTTTGGACAATAATCACTCGTCACATCTAATCGCATGATATAGTTCCCTACTTTTTTATAATTATGCGATACTGGATTGGCGCTATAAAAAAAACTGGTATCTCCAAAACTCCATATATAATGAATATTTCGTACATCCATTGCATTGGTTTGAATACGTAAGTCCCCATTGGTACAAGATAATGGGTAATAACTAAAACGAACCCTCGGTACATTCTCCGCAATAATATTTACAGGCAAACTTGGATTTGAAAAACATTTTCCATCGTTTACGACCAAGGTATAATTGCCAATATTTCCTATTCTTAGTGAATCAATGATAGCCGTATTGAATAAACTGCCATTGTTAAACCATTTAAATACATTGCCTCCCGTCCCTTTAAGGGTAACGGAGTCGCCATTACAAATGACGGTGTCTTTTGCAATGATATTGGCAATGGGCAATACTGGTAAATTAATACTCAACAAATTATCATATTGATAAATACAATTTTTAACATCCGTTACCTTTAAATTTATATTCACATTTCCCGGCTTTACTCCAAACAAAGTACTATCCTTGATTGTTGCATTTGTATTACTGAGCGTATATAAATAAGTAAAAGGGGAAACTCCTCCCGATATACTTTTAAGAATAGGGATTGAATCATAAATACACAAATAATTTTGACTGGCTTGCAATGCTACTGAAGCTGGAGGACGCACAATTTGAATAGCCCTTAAGGAGTCATCATAACAAGTTCCACCCGAATACGCTTGTACATTAATATTGTAATTATAGTTATTACTTGCCACTGCATTGGCATATCGATGTTTGTATATATTTCCAATTTTACTGTCTAAAATAGTGGTATCCATCCCATCCCCCCATAAAATACGCATGGATCCAATATTGCCTGGGTACACCCAGGAACTATCTTTAATGACCACTTCATCATAACTACATAAAGCAGTATCTTTTAATATTTTGAAATTTGCAATTGGATAAGATCCATTAATTACAAATGGTCTAGTTAGTGAATCTATACAACCATCTGCAGTTGTTACCTTTAGTTGGACAAAATAATTACCCTCTTTATTATATAAGACACTTGGGTTGGCTTGAATTAATTGATTAGGTGCAAAACTCGGTCCTGGGCTGATTGGAGGTGCACCCGCATTAAAGTTCCATTGATACGTATAGGTTGTTGGCGTAGCCTTACTCGTAGTGCTATCCTGAAAAACAGCTTGTCCGTCATTTAAGCAAAAAAAGGGCAATTTAAAGCCAACCAGAGGCAGGGGCTTGATATCTATAATACGTTTTAAAGTATCACTCAAACAACCAAAGCTTGACCTTACTGCTAATTTAACGGTATCCTTTCCCCAATTCGGAAAAACTTCTGTAAATGCATTCCCATTTAATGAATTGAAAGTATTTCCGTTGCCCATATTCCAATTCCAATGTGCTACAACATCTAAATCGGCAGTGGATTGATTGGTAAACACAATGCCATTTTTCTCACATTGTATATTGGAATAAGAAAAATTAGCAATGGGTAGTCGATTCACTTTAAGCGTATCATAAAGTGTATGGGTATTTATATTTAAATTAATGCTACATGCATTTGAATCTATTAAACTGGTAACGCGATAAATTGTTGAAACAGAAGGACTAACCGTAATGGTATTATTTGTGTTGTGTAAATTGTTAATGGTATAATTTGCGGATCCATCGGTATACATCATATTCCATGGAGCTTTACCCGATAATTGATATTGGATGGCCCTACTATTGCCAATACAAACAGTATCTAATGATTTAGTAAACTGAATCGTAGGCAATGGATTCACCGTGATACGAATACTATCCGTTGAAGTTCCACAGCCCACCACCGATGCTTGTAAATAATAATACCCGGAGTCTAAAAGAGAGGCAGTTGGAATGATTGGATTGTACAAATTACTACTAAAGCCATTGGGGCCCGTCCAATTATAGACTACCCCATTTAATTGATTGGCCGCTAATTGTATATCACTTCCAATACAAGCTTTTGTCACCAAATTGGGTGCCATGGATATTTTACTATAATTAGAAAAATAACCTAACCTTGCCCCCGAGGAACTACCCCCATTTAAAAATCCAAGATGAAACAATCCAGTGCTGTTACTTACAACAGTTGCGATATTATTGGGCACTAATGTATTTAAGGATGGCAAATTTGCCGTACTAATCCTAGCCGCTTTCCAACCTGTTGCACCAGGAACATCAGAAAACAAACTGGAACTAATTACACCTGATGTTCCATTGAGTGTGAAATTATTAACATCGTCGGCCTTACAAATTAAATTCAAATAAAATAATTCATTGGTAGATCTTACAAAACTAACGGAATTAGATCCTGTGCATTTAATACTAGGCAAAGAGGTTCCAGTAACTTCTGTTCCTACCCCCGTAAATTGCAATACATAACTTGGATTACTGGTAGTTATGTAAACACTATTACTAGAGAGTAGCCCTTTATAAGATTGTCCTTTATTAATAGTAGCAACAGGAGTTGCCGAACCATTAAGGTATATATTGGTCCCATCAACAGTAGCCCATACAAAATAAAAATCAGCAACTCCGTTTGCGGCAGTAAATAAAGCTCCTCTCACAACAATAAATTCAGTACCTGTATTAACAATGGGTACAATTTGATCTCCTGTAACATCTAAACTACTTCCTACTAAAATAGAGTCATCGAAGATGGTTACACAAATGGGTTTATTGGATGTAATTTCAGAACCTCCTAAATGTAAAGCAGCAGCAGTACTACTTCCAATTACGGCATAAGTTTGCCCCTTGTTTAAAATAATATTAAACGTACCAGCTGGATGTCCATTCCCATCGGGTTTTGAAAGGGTAATGTCAATGGAAGTATTGTCCTCCGTGGCAACAATCACAAATCCATTGTTCGCATTGGGATTAATTCCTGCTCGATTATCGAATTGTGTTTGAGAGGGTATTAAAAAAGATAGCCCTTTTGCCGTATTGCCTTTTAATGGAAATATTTCAGGATTATACAAACGCCCTACTTCATAATAAGCGGAGATATTTGCAGTGGAACTTATTTTAATTCCATAATTAAGAATTGTACCACTTGGCTTTGATTCAACTGAATTAATAAATGCAGTGATGTCCTGTGTAATTGTTGAATTGGCGTTTAAATTAATTACAATAGGGGTGAAACTTGGATTTGCTGGTTCCGAAATGGTGACTACGGCAGGCTGATTATAACTTGTAATTCTAAACACAATGGGGGTGTTTTCGTGCCCTGGTGTTATTGCAGGAGCAGCAAACCAAAATTCAGTATCCGTTTGGGAAAATGACTGTAATGATAGAAACAGTCCTACAATGATATAAGTTAATTTTCTATTCAATTTAGTTGAATATACTTTTCAAATTTTTTGGAATATTACTTGTTAAAGTAGTGGATAAAGTAAATTCAAATGTTTGTGGACGTAAATTAGCCGAGGTCATACTATTTTGGTAAATATCATACGTCATACCAATTTTATATTTATTAAACAGCAAACCAATATAAGGCACTACCGCATCGGTTGATCGGTAAAAGCAACCTACATAAATTCTGTTATTATCATAAAATGAACGAATGGGTAAACCAATGGCACCCCCTGCATACAGGAATGATGCTTCTAAACGCTTTTGATAATTGGCATGAAGGAAAAAGGTTTTGTCTTCGTTCACCATTCGTTCATAATTAAAAGTCGTATTGAACTGAAAACTTTGGCTAACATTATCATAGGGTTGTGTGTTGGAAGTTCTATTGATAAAATAAGTGCTAGCCCCTGCTTGTAATATTGCTTCAGGCGAAGTAAAAGAATACAGGACACCCCCATTGGTCGAAAATTTTGCAGGAAAATCACCCACCGTTTCCATGCTGCTTGAATTAAATAAGCGCCCAGAATAATATTGATCGCCAAAAGTCAATGCACTTCGATTCACATTTCGAGTAAGCACGGTGGTACTAATACCCATGGAAAGAAAACTATTTCTGTACTTATCTAAAAACACCCTGTTGGAAACGCTAACCGTAATTGCATTGGTTTGCATGATTCCATTTAATACCTGCTCCGATACACCTTGTAAACCTACCCCAAAATTACTGTACCAATCATTTGCTTCACTTCTGGATAAGGCAAAATCAACCCCCACCCCTAAGGTTTTGAATGGATCCCCTACGCCCGAAAACTGATTCCGATAAAAACTTTGAAATTGGTTGTTTTCACTAAATCCTACTGCTGCAGGATTAAAAAAATTAGTTGCGGAAAAACTCTGTGACATAAACGGAGTTTGTCCAATACCCTCACCCATCCAAAATAAGGCAATAAAAAAAGTGAATATTTTAATTGTATTGCGCATTATCTTAATAAAATAACTGAGCCAGTCTTAGAGATGCGCTCATTTTTGTATGTAATATAATCAATTAAATAGCTATATGCATCCATTTCCTGGTCGATACCATTAAATTTACCATCCCATCCATTGTACACATTATTGGACTCATACACCAATTTACCCCATCGATTAAAAATTTTAATGAAATTGAATTGCTTAAGACCAGCGCCATATTCTACTTTTAATAAATCATTCAATCCATCATTATTTGGAGTGAATGCTTTGGGAATGGCTACCACTACTTCGTCCGAAACAATAATATGGTATTGATCCGCAATTTGACAATAACTAACCGTATCTGTTCTTGTCAAAAGATAATCAACGGAACGATTGGCATTAAATACAGGATATGCAATAGTAGGATTGGACAAGAAAATGCCTGGACTCCATTGATAATTGGTATATCCTGAATCCAATTTAATATTGGTAAATAAGGTATCGGTATTGGATAAAACAAACATGGTAAATTCTCCGCCTGTTAAAGGGTTCACCACTTTGACAGAATCTCCCAATAAGGTTGTATTGTATTTAGGACAATAATCGTGTGTGAAATTTGCCTTAATTAAATATTTTCCATTCTTAGTGTATTTATGCGAAATAGGATTGGCCAAAATGGAACTGGTACTGTCTCCAAAATCCCAAGAAAAGCGAGCTCCTTTTGTGGCACTCATATTCCCTATTATTTTAACTGGCTGATTGATACAAATGTATTTGGTATTGGTAAATGCATAGGTCGGGATAAGATACTGATACAGCAATACCGAATCAGATAACAATGAATTACAAAAACCATCATTTACTGTAATTTGATACGCCCCTGGGAGGTTGGTTAAAAACGTATCCACTAAAGAGCTTGCCAATAATTGCTTATTTAAAAACCATTTAAAACTATTACTGCCCCTGCCCACCAACACCACCGAATCCGAATTACATATATTGGTATCCCTGGCAATTAAATTTGCGATAGGAATATCCCGAACGGTAATTGATTTAACATTTTCATATGTATATACACACTGCTTACTGTCCTGTACTTTTACAGTGATATCCACCGTCCCGCTGGTTTTGCCCTTAAGGACATTATTATTGAAATGAGCAGCCCCATTGTTATTTGAAAAATATTGATAACTATAGGAAGGTACACCTCCTGTAATTACAGGACTGACTAATAAAGAGTCCGCGATACAAACAAAATTCTTAGGGGTGGTCACTGAAAAACTTTGCGGTGGCGGAACAATTTGAATGGTCGTATTGCTTTCATCAGCACAACTCCCGCCCGAATAAGCAGCCAACTTAATATTATACGCCATTCTATCAGGATACCTGAAATTGGTATAATTATGTTGATACAATTTATTCATAGTTGGATTGTCGTCGATGATAGAATCTAAGGGATTGTTTAAGTAATCCCAGTAAATCACCAATTTGCCAATGGTGCCAATATCCACAGTGGAATTATTATTTAATTGTACAGGCAAATTGGAACAAAGTGCAGCGGTATCCTTGATAGAAAATACAGATTTAGGGATGGCTCCATTTACTGTAAAGGAAACGGTCGTATCAGAGGCACAGCCATGGATACTTGTTACTTTCTCATTTACCTGATAAGTACCTGCATTTAAATAACGATGTCGCGGATTTGCTAGTGTGGAAGTATTGGGCACCAAAGTATTTCCAGGTTCCCCAAAATTCCATAAATAACTAAAGTTGTTGGTATTGTCTGCAATACGACTCGTATCCGTAAATTCCGCAAAAGCATCCCTTAAACAAATTTTGGGAAGTATAAACCCAACCTGGGGACTTGGATATACGGTAATGGTTTTTTCATTTTTAACGGTACAGCCATTGGCCGTTTGAACGGTTAATGAAGGTTTGTAGACAATTGCAGCATCATAAATATGGCGCACGGTTGCATTACTCAATGCGGTATCTATTTTTTGATCGCCATAATTCCAAATCCATTGAGTTAAACTAGTTCCTCTTTTTGCAAAAGAACTGTCAATAAATTGAATATCCTTTCCCAAGCATTTAATGGTTTGAACAATAAAATTAACAGTAGGAATGCTATCAATGGTCACCTGTGTACTTAACGTATCACTGATACAGCCAATGTCTGTAATCACAAAATATTTTACAGGTATTGTACCCACCGTATCTGATCGGGGCGTATAATTTTTTGCATTTACAAAAGGCATATTTCCCACTTTCCAATTGTACGCATATAACTTTCTTTCCTCCGAACCAATCAATGAATTGTCTTTTAAAAATAAAGTATCCCCCAAACAATGGGCCGACTGTAAAGTATAGTCAGCTGCGGGTGGCTTGTACACAACTAATTCAAAATCGATGGTCTGCTCCCCACTACATCCATCACCGGTTGGATTGTACACTTTAATTTGAAAATTATAAGTCCCAATACTATCATACTTTAACAGTTGATCCAAAGTGTACCTATAAATAGTTCTTCCATTAACCACATAGGTTGAATCATACACAGGTGCATAATTGGGGGGTATGTTTGGATATTTTGGAATATTCCAAGCAAGGGATAAGGGTTGATAGGGCAATGTAATGGAAGCTTTAAACGGAGTACCCCTGCAGGTGGCAGGTAATTTTACAATGCCAAATTCATTGTTCACGGTAAGTTTTTGATACAAATCAATCACATTGGTACCCGCATTATAACCATAGGTTTCCACTTGCCCATATCCATAGGCAATTGCATTAAATCCAGAATCAGCCACGATGGTGTGGGATCCAGCGCCAAGATTAACTTGGTAATAAACAAAATTGGCATCCCCTGGATGGGTCGTAAAGTTGGTTGGGGTCACTCCATCCACTTTAAGGGACGCAGTAACTGACTTAGGTAAAACAATATTGACAAAATGTAAGCTGTCAATAATATTAGCGAAAGGCGTAGCATTGATGGTTACTTTACTAATGGTTTGTTCAATAGGACTTAAATAAATCATTTCCGGGTCCCCATTGTTGTTGTTAGTATTACCATAACTACCCGTGGTGGTAATATACTGTGCCACCATAATTGGCAGGTCCGATTCAATTATATTGGGAATATTGGACTGAAACTCATAAAAGAATTTATTTTGCAAAGTAGCAGGAGACAAAATACTGCCATTCACCTTCACAACCGCATTGGTATCACTCACCGCTATTCTAAAAATATTAATTGGCATTTTTGAAGTAGGTACCGTTAAATATTTTTTCCCCCATGCATTGGCAGGCAATGCTTGTTGTATATAGTTGTCGGCTGTTCTTGCATTATTATCGGATATATATATTTTACCCGATCCGGAAAACACCCCAATTCTTTTACAAGAACTTGTTGAGGTAGCCACCGATCGAATTAAAGTACCTGTCAAGTCTTCCCCTGTCGATCGATTTGCACTAGAGGTTAACACTTTTCCAAAGACATTATAAATTTGCCCTTTGTTTAAAGCCACTTTGATGGTATCCCCCGGCTTATTTCCGCCTACCGTATTGGCACTCAAAATAATTTCAACATTGGTTGAATCCTCTGTTGCAACCACGTAAGTATAACAAAAGGAATAAGGACTATTCGATTCCTGTTTATAATTAATAGAATAGTAAGACCTTCCTAAGGTATTGGTCGGAAACAATAAACTTGCTCCAGAAATACTGTTATTGTAAATATGCGCATAGGCAATGATAGCAAAGTCAGAAGTAATATGAATGCCTCTATCTGATTTTCCTTCAGAAGTAATTCTTGCATCCTGAGAGCCAGATTTTGGTATAGGATCAGATACCGTCACTGAATTCGCTAAAACGGTGTAGGTTCTTATATAACCAACCGAAGGAATTTCAACGGTCACTTTAGCGTCATGATCGGATGTAAAATATAAAACCATATCCTGTGAACCACCCGACTCAATGGGCAAGCCTACACCTGAATACATAGATACGTGGCTACCATAGCCCACCCAAAAGTCTTTCCCTTTATTTGAAAAATCCTGTGCCATTAATTGATATGATGTACTCATAAAAATCAACAACAAGTAAAATATCCTATAAAGCTTTTGAAGACTCATTTATATTAACAAATATTTTTATATATTATGTAGTCTATAAAAATATCAAAATAATGCCAAAAAACTTGTGAATTTGGTGCCTTTATGGCTTTTCTTTCCAACTAATTTTAAGGAGCTTGGTACTAGTGGGTTTGAGCTTAAACCGATCATCAATTCGCTTACCCACCAACCACATAATTTTATCTCCTGAAGCCAGTATATTGGTCCTTTTTTTTTCGGTTGGGTTTAATTTAAGGTTGGACAAGAATTGGTTAATTTTTTTCTTTTTTCCTAAGCCCAAGGGATAAAAATAATCGCTCGCCACACAGGTTCTACATAAAAGAGGCCACTGGATTTTACTTGCGTCTAAATAGGCTTCATTGGCTTCTTTTGAAATTGTAGCAATATCAAAATTTTCAATGTATTCAAATTGTAGCATTCCCGTTTGGGTAGGGACTGTTGCAATTGCTTGGCCCTTTTCCATTTGAGTTAAAATAGTGGACGCCTCAATCACAGAATACTCTTGGGTATGTTCGTTTGACACAATTTGTATTTCATCCCCCCATTGAATGAGCTGATGGGTAGCAGAAGCAATCAATGCGCCTTTTGATGCAGTTAAAATTTTATGCACTTCTTCCAATTGTTGGGGTTTAAAACCAAATTGCTTAATCAAGCCCCAGGTATAAGTACCATTTCCTTTTACTTTATTCCAATAATGAATGGGAACAGTAAGTATCCCTTTTTTAGCAATCAATCCTTTTTTCCAAAAATGCGCAACCGCTTCTGTTACAATTTCATCCGCTTCCTTTACTCTTTTTGAAGTAGCTATGATATTTTCATGGATGTTTGGATAATGTGTATTCAACTGTGGAATGAGCACATTGCGAATGTAGTTTCTAGTATACTCCTCCTTGGCATTGCTACTGTCCTCCACAAATTTCAACCCATTCATTGCAGCATATTTTATAATTGCCTCTTTGGTAAATTGAATTAATGGCCTTGCTAAATTTAATATATCGTTTCTTCGCGCAGGAATCCCCGTTAATCCATGAATGCCCGTTCCTCTAAACAAATGCATTAAAATTGTTTCCACCTGATCATTGGCATGATGTGCAGTTAACAAAACTACCGGTTGGGGTTTTGGTGTTAATGCATGCAATTCGCTGCTTTGCACTTTGTTATTTTCAGCTTCGTTGATTTGTTGCATGAGTGCAGCAAACCAGGCATACCTAATTTCACGTGCCGCTTCCTGAATGCCAAGTTTATAAGTTTGCGCATAATTTTGGGTATCCACTTTATGCACTTGAATAGGTATTTGGTATTGACTGGCAAAATCACGAACAAACTGTTCGTCCCCATCACTTTCGGCACCCCTTAATTGAAAATTGACATGCGCAATGGTGCAATTGGCTTTTAAGGTATGCATGATATGCGCCAACACAATACTATCCACACCCCCACTTACTGCGATCACAAAATGTGTTCTGCGCAAACGCAAATCTGGAAACGCAACATCCCAATACTCTTTAAATGTTTCTAGATTTAGCATATTATGGAAACTTGTTGATTAAAGTAGTCAACTACTTTTTTTGTTCCTTTGCCCAGGTATCTTTTAGCGTTACGGTTCTATTAAATACCAATTGTTCCTTGGTGCTTTTGGTATCCTGGTAAAAATATCCTTTTCTTAAAAATTGGAATCTTGCGTCTAATGAATCATTTGCCAAAGCTGGCTCGGCGTAGGCCTCCACTTTATTTAATGAATTAGGATTAATATAATTTTTAAAATCACCTTCGGTACTAGACAAATCCTCTACGCTAAATAAACGATCATACTCATTAAGCAATACTGGGATGGCATGTTTAGCACTTACCCAATGTAAGGTTCCTTTAACAGGGATACCACTGGTATCTTGGCCCGATTTACTATCAGGATGATAGCTTGCAAACACTTTCGTAATATTTCCGGCTGCATCTTTTTCGAAACTTTCACAAGTCACTATATAAGCACTCTTTAAACGAACGGATAAGCCTGGGCCCAATCTAAAATATTTTTTAGTGGGTTCTTCCATAAAGTCCTCCCGCTCAATCCAAAGCTCATTGCTAAATGGCAGTTCACGGGTGCCCCCATTGGGATCCTCTGGATTATTTTCCGAATGCAATACTTCCTCGCCTTTATCATAATTGGTAATGACCAATTTAATGGGGTTGGTAACTACCATTCTGCGTTGTGCAATTTTATTTAAATCCTCTCTAACACAAAATTCTAATAAGCTGAGGTCAATAATGTTTTCTCTTTTGGCGATTCCAATTCTATCACAAAAATCACGAATACTATGCGCAGTATATCCTCTTCGACGCATACCACTAATGGTAGGCATACGAGGATCATCCCAACTTTCTACATGCCCCTCTTCCACCAATTGCAATAATTTACGCTTACTCATTACTGTGTAAGTCATATTTAATCGCGCAAATTCATATTGATGTGAAGGATAAATTGCCAATTGCTCAATACACCAATCATACAATGCACGATGCGGTATAAACTCCAAAGTACAAATGGAATGGGTGATATTTTCGATAGAGTCACTTTGTCCATGTGCAAAATCATACATTGGATAAATGCACCATTTATCTCCAGTGCGGTGATGATGTGATCGTTTGATACGATACAACAACGGATCACGCATATGCATGTTGGGACTAGCTAAATCAATTTTAGCTCTCAGTACTTTTTCGCCATCTGCAAACTTGCCCGCTTTCATATCCGCAAACAAGGCCAAATTTTCAGCAATACTTCTGTTTCTAAAATCATTGCCAGTGCCAGGCACGGTTGGCGTTCCTTTTTGTTGTGCTATTTCCTCGGCGGTACTATCATCCACATAAGCCAATCCTTTTTCAATTAATTGAACAGCATACGCATATAATTGATCAAAATAATCAGAAGCATAGCACTCTTTGGCCCATTCAAATCCCAACCATTTCACATCCTCTTTAATACTGTCCACATATTCAATTTCCTCTTTGGCCGGATTGGTGTCATCAAAACGCAAATTGGTTTTACCCCCAAAATGCTTGGCCAAACCAAAATTTAAACAAATACTTTTGGCATGGCCAATGTGTAAATACCCATTGGGTTCTGGTGGGAACCTTGTTAATATAGAGGCATATTTCCCAGATGCTAAATCCTGGGAGATAATTTCTTCAATAAAATTCAGACTTTTTTCTTCACTCATAATGATACGCGCTATTCGCGTAAAGGTACAAAAACCTGCTTCAATAACCTACGTAATTAACCAGTTTGATTGCCCAGTTTGATTACCCAGTTTGATTAACTTCGATAGCCATATAGTTTTCTCACTTCCAATACTAATTTTTCAATTTCTTGGTCTTCCCCTCTTGGATCATATTGTTGCTTTAAACTGCTTCCAAATAAAAAGGCTACGGTTTGCCATAATCCAGCATTAAATCCCCCTTTATATTCTTTCACCAAGGAATAACAGTTATTACCCGTTTCTCTATTTATTAACTTCATCAAAATCTTACCCTGATAAACCGAAAGGCCTGTTACTTTATCTGCAAAATCTCTTTTTAATTCTTTCTCCCTGCTTTTAATAATTTGCTTTCGCTCCTGCTCGGTATGCACTTTACTTAATTGCGCATTCACATCATTAATGGCCCTACTAGCCGTGATCGCATAAGGATAGGTAACATACACTGCATTTCTTAACCTGGTCCAATTGGCCCAAAAATTTTTATTTCTAGCCGATTGTAATGCCATTACTTCCACGGTTGGAAGCCAGGATTGCGGAATGGTATCTCCCTCGGGGGTAATAAACGCCTCTACTTTCATTGTATCGTAAATACTTCGCTGTGCCTTTGCATTAAAATGAAAGCATAAGATAAAAAAGGTACCCAGTAAAATGGTTTGTAATTTTCTCATATTATTTAGCATTGCCATCTAATATTTAATACCCGAATTTAATAAAAGTAACCTTATATAAAACTTTTTAACAATTGATTAGGAAAACACATTATGCCGCTTTTATTTGCTTGATTCTAGCATAGCTACTCATTCCAAACCCAATGGTCGTAATAATTATTCCCAGCCATAGTATATTGATAAATGGAAACTCATACACTTTTAAAGTAATTAAATTGGTCAATGTGGAAGATTCCTTGAGCCCAACATTAAGCACGCCATTCGCTTGATCCACGACACTATTAAAGCTTACAATTAAGTTCTGAGCTCTTACCGTATCTGGCACCATACTCATTTCCTGTCCATTTATTTTAATACCAGGCATCGCGTCATACACCAGCCCTTCCTTGCTATGCACTTTCATTTGCAAAAACACTTCATTCGAACCAGCAGGACGATTGGCATTCGGATTGATGATGGCTTTTTCCAATTTCACATAGCCATTGCTATAAAAAATAGAGTCACCCGCTTTTATTTGATGTTGCTTAAACTGAATGGTATCCTCTTTGGAATGATCTTGGAAGGAAGTTACATACACAAAAATATCCTTGTTCCAATAATGTTTGGAGGATGGATTTGCAGAGAACCCTTCCATGCCCTTATTATTTTTTAACACATCGGGATATAGATAAAAAGAATCTTTTGCGACGCCGCTGGTTTTGTTTACAAATTTTAATTCAAAAAATTTCTTGTCTAACTCGTCAATAGTGTCTCTAAGATACGTCACCGAATAATTAAAGTTTCCTGTTTTTTTATCTCGATCCATTTCGGTTTTGATGCCTTCAAAAAGCGTGATGTTTTCCATTGGATTGCCCGCTGGATTTTTAGCGTCCGGACTTTTTTGAATCACATTAATTCCAGTAGTATTCCAACTAAGTACTTTTTTGTTAGAGGATGAAATTAAAATGCCCATTAACACCATACCAAAACCAATATGTCCAATACTTGCTCCAGCCGATTTCATTTTTCCTTTTAAAATGACCAACCAATAGTGCATATTGGCCACCACGGCAAAAATGGATGCCACCAAGGCAATGTATAAATTAACCTGGAAGGCCACTGATTTTTCATCATATTGAATGCCTATAAAAACAATGGTTAACACACTTATCAAAATGGAAATGTATACCGGCAAGCGAATTGTTTTCCAAAAACCTCCTTTGATGCCTCCTCCTTTATAACTTAAGTATTGGCCCACTGCAGTTAAAAAACCAATAAAGATGGCTACAAATACCTGCACTTGATTGTGCGTATAGGCAGGATCCTCAGAAGGCGCTACTTTTTGTCCAAATAGTTTATTGTACACCGGAATTGAAGTAATGGCGATAATAACCACTGCCGATAAAAAAAGAACCATCGACCCTACCAACATCCAAAACTCTCTACTGTCAATCGCTTCCTCTTTTTTGGGTTCTTTTAAGGAGGGATATCTAAATATAAATAAAGCGAAAAAAGGGATGACCAATACCAATAAAAAAGTTAGTAATTGCCCATTCATTCCTAGGTCGGTAAATGCATGAACCGATGTATCCCCCAGGATGCCACTTCTTGTTAAAAAAGTAGAATAAATAACCAATAAAAAACTGATGCCATAAAACAAATAGGTTGCTTTTAAACTTCCACCTGTTTTACGGTAAATTAAGGTAGTATGAATGGCGGCAACCAAGGTAAGCCAAGGTACCAAGGAAGCATTTTCCACTGGATCCCATGCCCAATAGCCCCCAAAGGTTAAACTTTCATAAGCCCATGCGGCGCCCATCATAATTCCCAATCCCAAAATGCCTGCCGAAAAAGTAGCCCAGGGCAAAGCCGGGGTCACCCACTTGTGGTCTTTTTTCAATAAGCCCGCAACTGCAAATCCAAATGGAACTGTGGTAGAGGCAAATCCTAAAAATAAAATTGGCGGATGTATGACCATCCAATAGTTTTGAAGCAAGGTATTTAATCCAGTACCGTCTTTAAGTAATTGTAAATAATCGGGGCGTGATAAAATAGGCCAAGTCATTTCATTACGCAATAAAATAAATGGACTACTGCCAATTTTAATATCAAAGAAATAGAGTCCAACTACCATGGATGCTAAACAAAACTGCGTAAAACTTAGCACCATTAAAGTACCAAAAGAATACTGCTTCCACTTTTTAGAAGTTTTAATGATAATTAAGCCCAGTATACAATGCCAGAAACTCCAAAGTAAAAAACTACCCTCTTGTCCTTCCCAGAAACAACTCAATAAATATTCAAAAGGCAAGTTTTTATCACTATGCATGTACGCATACTTGTATTCAAAAAGGTGATTTGAAATCACATAAAATAAAACACCAAAACAAGCAAACACACAAACTGACTCAATGATAAATGCAATATTGGCTAAACGCTGCCATCGACCTTGTTCATTGAGTTCATTGGTAAAAAAAGCTTTTGCAAATGCAAAAGTGGCTACCAAAGAAGCCACTAATGAAACAATTGTTAAAAGGTATCCTATATTTCCTGGCAATAAATTTTCACCGATAAATTGAATGGTTGCTGGATTACTTGATGTATTCATTGAATATTTTGTAATAATTAGTTGGTTAGTTCGTAATGGTCACGGGTTGTTCCTTATTGGCATCGGGATTGTCCTTGTATTTGGAAGGACATTTCATTACAATGGAGGAGCATTCAAATACGTCCCCTTGCACCTTCCCTTTCAACACCAATCGCTCCGATTTTTCCATATCAGTAGGCATGGTATTGTGGTACACCACCGTTATTTTACTTCCTAAGCTATCCTGAACGCCAAATTTCAACAAATTGGGGTCTTTCACCGGATTGTATTCCACAGGAACAGATTTGTCCATTTTAACAATTAAGTTCAAAAACTTGCCCGGCTTTTGCTTCGCCGAACCCACTGTTTCATAACTACTTAAATCCCCTGTATAGCTGATGAGTACTACAATTGCCGCCGCAATAAGTACCAATAAAATAATATGCGATTTCTTCATGGTGCAAAGTTAACCAAATGGGCTTAAATTGCACCAAAATTTACCTATCTCATAAATACAATTTATGCGTCTATTTGACTATATCATTGTTTGTAAAAGCCCCGACTATAAAAACATAGACAGAATTAGTCAGTTTATGTTGCTTTTAAGCATTTTGGGCTTCTCCTTTGGCATTTACCGTGGTTTTTTTAAACAACCTTCTTTAATCATTGCCATCATGACTTCGGTAGTTTGCTGGTGGATTTTTTGTATTTATCAAAAAAAGAAAGGGGCCATACCCTATTACCGCCTAGGATTGTTATTTGCAAGCTGGGGATGGTTTTTATTACCCAACGCCTTAATCATTGCGGGTATTTTTTTAATTGGGGCTTTGTTTGAACGTCAAGTAAAATTCCCTTATGAAATTGCCTTTGACCCACAGGGCATTGTCATAAATACCTTCCCCAAAAAACATTATCCTTGGATTGCGATTCAAAATGCCATTATCAAAGACGATGTCATTACCATTGATTTTCAAAACAATAAAATCATTCAAAAGGACATCAATGAACCAGTTAGCGTGAGCATTACCAATGAGTTTAATCAATTTTGTAAGGAACAAATAAACAATTCAAGGGTCGTTCCTTCTTAAAATCATTATTAAAAACACGAAGCCCTCCTATTACCAGCATATTATTATCTTTACCACATGTCATTATCAAGCTCCCCTTATTTATTATATTCCGATGGCGAAGGCCAAATTTTTGAAGATACCAGTTTATATACAGCAGGCCGCGCTGGTTGGGATGCTTATCCCATCCCAGTGGAGGATTGGATAGAATTACCAGAAGGTGGTAATTTATATGAATTACCAGGTCGTAGAGGCATTGGCATTGATGTAGAAACGGGCGAAATGCGCCTTTGTGAATTAGGATGGGCGGTTGCCGCTTTTATTCCTCCAGCCCACACTGGCTTATATGTTTCCGCTTATGAAACCTTAGACGAAGACGCTCCTACCTTACCTTTATTTTGTTACACTGCCGTGGGTTGGTTAGCGGGAAAAAATTATGTGCCCGCTGTACGCATTGAAAAAGACATCAGACAGGATTGTGAAGGATATGATCAGGATACGATTGACGCAGGTACACAAAAATTATTATCACTCTATAGTCAAAACCGATTGGTGAAACACTTAATGGAAAATTGTTGTCAAACCTATACCTGCCCTGCTGCGCGTAATTTTGCCATGGGCCGTTGGGAATGTCCCATTCCTCTTTCTCCCGCT
>CANKWR010000023.1 GCA_947487525.1 Bacteroidota bacterium | reverse complement strand
ATACATAATAGCTACTAAAATAGTAGTAGGTCTCATTGCGGCGTCCAATTCTTTCAAATCAACCAATCCGTCCGGTTGTACTTCCAAGTAAGTTACGTCAGCCCCTAGTTTTTCTAAGTGCTTACAAGTATCTAAAACTGCTTTATGTTCTGTAGTGCAAGTAATAATATGGTTGCCTTTGCTTGCGTACATCTCGTACACCCCTTTGATCCCTAAATTGTCGCCCTCCGTTGCACCAGAAGTAAAAATGATTTCCTTCGGATCTGCGCCAATTAATTGAGCAATTTGCTCACGTGCATAATCCACGGCTTCTTCTGCATGCCATCCAAAAGAATGGTTTCTGCTTGCCGCGTTTCCGAAATTTTCGGTAAAATAAGGAATCATTGCCTCTAATACCCTAGGATCCATTGGGGTAGTTGAGTTATGATCAAGATAAATAGGTAATTTTAACATGTCTGTTTATGATTTTTCAGACTACAAAAGTAAAGCTTAGCCACCGATTAATACTATTTCGTTAGCTTTGAATGGCATTTTTTTCCCAAATCGTAAAACAAAATAGGATGAGCTATAACGTAGAACACATAGGGATTGCAGTTAAAAACCTAGAACTTAGTATTCCCCTATACGAAAGGCTTTTAAACAGCCCTTGTTATAAAACCGAATCTGTGCAGTCAGAAAAGGTCAATACCGCCTTTTTTCTTCAAAATGGCACGAAAATTGAACTACTTGAAAGTGCTGAACCTCAGGGAGTAATAGCAAAATTTATTGAAAAAAAGGGGGAAGGGATGCACCATATCGCCTTTGAAGTACCTGATATTCAGGCTGAAATGAATCGATTGAAAGCAGAAGGGTTTACTTTGTTAAATGAAAGTCCTAAACAGGGTGCTGACAATAAATTGGTTTGTTTCGTGCACCCAAAGGATTGTAATGGGGTACTGATTGAATTATGTCAAGCCATTGTATAAATGAAGGCTTGTAACAAGTTGATTAAATTCCTAAAATCTCTATCGCTTTTTGTGCAGCCATTTGACTTGCATCTTTTTTAGTGAAGCCTTTTTGGCTTGCGATTACGTCCCCATCCAATACCACATTAATGGTGAATAAACGGCGACGTCCTTCTAATTGCTCTCCAGCCAAAACAAAATCAATTTGTTTTCCCTGCTTCAATGCCCAGCCAATAATTTTGTTTTTAATATTGATGTCAATTTGTTCTAAATCATCCATGAACAAATAAGGTTGTATCATTTTTTCTACAATCCATTTTCTAGTGAAATCGTATTGCTTGTCTAAATAAATCGCTCCCACTAAAGCTTCCAGCGTATTTCCAAAAATTTGACTGGTTCTTAATCCCCCATCCATTTTATTGAATCGGGTCATTTTTCGCAATCCCATTTGCAATGCAATATGATTTAACTGAGCTCGATTCACCATTTTAGATCGCATCTCCGTTAAAAAACCTTCTCCTTTATAGGGGTATTTTTTAAATAAATAATCCGCCACCACGGTACCGATAACAGCGTCTCCTAAAAATTCTAGGCGCTCATTATTTTCAGTTGGATGATCCTTTACTGAACGATGGTTTAACGCTGTTTGATAAAGCAATACATTGCCAGTTCGATAGCCTAATAATTGTTGTAAATCTGCCTCAAAACCTGTTTTCTTAAATAAAGAAATGAGTTGTTTGATTTGGCGTTTCACTTGTAAAAATTAAGCCTTGTACTTTTTCACAATCACACATGCATTGTGACCACCAAAACCAAAAGTGTTACTCAACGCTGCATTCACAACAAGCTTTTGCGCCTTATTGAAGGTGAAATTTAAACGATTGTCTAATTCAGGATCATCTGTGAAATGATTAATGGTAGGAGGGACTATATCATGAATCACCGATTGTATACAGGCGATTGCTTCAATCACGCCTGCGGCACCTAAACAATGCCCCGTCATAGATTTAGTCGCACTGATGTTTAAATGATAGGAATGCTCCCCAAATACATCGATGATTGCTTTTGATTCCGCAATGTCCCCCAATGGGGTGGAAGTTCCATGGGTGTTGATATAATCAATATCTGTAGCAACCATGTCCGCATCTTTCAATGCTGCAATCATTACATTTTTAGCACCCAATCCGTCTGGATGTGGCGCCGTTAAATGGTAAGCATCCGCTGTTGCGCCACCACCTACTACTTCACAATATATTTTAGCACCACGTTTAATTGCATGCTCTAATTCTTCTAATACCAATACCCCACTTGCCTCCCCCATCACAAATCCATCCCGATCCTTATCATAAGGGCGACTCGCCGTTTTAGGATCATCATTGCGCTCACTCATTGCTTTCATGGCATTGAATCCACCCATGCCCGCAATGCCAATTACCGATTCTGCTCCACCTGTGATAATAATATCCGCCTTGCCTAATTTTAAATTATCCATTGCCGAAATAATGGCATTTGTACTGGAAGCACAAGCACTCACAACCGCATAATTGGGTCCTCTGAAACCATGCTTCATCGATATTTGCCCTGCAGCGATATCTAAAATAATTTTTGGGATAAAGAAAGGATTAAACCTTGGAGTTCCGTCACCATGCACAAAATTAGTCACCTCTTCAGTGAAGGTAGTTAAACCACCAATGCCACTTGCAAAAATGACCCCGACTCTGTCATGATCTACATTTTCTTTGGTAATACCAGCGTCTAATACCGCTTGGTCACTTGCGACTAACGCTATTTGAGAAAAACGATCTAATTTTCTTGCTTCTTTGCGATCCATAAAATTGGTCGCGTCAAAGCCTTTGATTTCACATGCAAACTTTGTTTTAAACTTGGAAGCATCAAATTGTGTTGCCATATCAGCCCCTGAAACACCATTCACTAAATTTTCCCAGTATTCACTAAGACTATTTCCCAATGGGTTTAATGTTCCGATACCTGTAACAACAATGCGTTTAGTCTGCATGACTTTGTTTTTAAATTAATAATCCGCCTTTAAAGCAAAGGCTCAAAAAGGCGGATTAAATATGCTGTGTTTAATTGGAAGCCGTCAAATAATTTTTACAATTATTTTGCGTGCTCATCGATATAAGCTACAGCTTGACCAACAGTAGTAATTGTTTCTGCTTGTTCGTCTGGAATAGAGATATTGAATTCTTTTTCGAATTCCATAATTAATTCAACGGTGTCTAAAGAATCCGCTCCCAAATCGTTTGTAAATGATGCTTCGTTTGTAACTTCTGCTTCATCAACGCCTAATTTGTCAACGATGATTTTTTTAACTCTTGATGCGATGTCTGACATTGTAAATAGTTTTGTTTACGGCGCAAAAATATACTTTTTGTTAAAATACCCATATTTTATTTGCCATTTTGTTTGCACATTTTAAACATAGGCATTGAATTTGCCCTTTTTAGCCTTTAATTTAGCCATTTACCCTTGAAAATTGGCTAAATATACTTGGACAATGTCTTAAATTGAAACGAACAACCAATCGTATTTTTTAGTTGCTTTTGCCTGATGGCTACTTGTCTTTTAAAATCCCGCGGATAACATGCTGGTCCTCCATGGGTAGGTCTAGCTTTGAAACCAGAAAAAAGCTTTTCGGACTAAAATAAAAATGGAAAAAATAAGGGCTTTCAAAAAAATAAGTAACGGTATCCCAGGACCAACTTGCTTCTCCTAATTTACTTAATAACCTCGCTTCCTGTTGATTGTAATCAAACTCCCACTCCTCTTTAAATAGGGTTGTTTTTTTATAAAACATATTGGGTAAAATAAACCAGAAAAATCCCATTAATAGAATCCACAAAATAGAACCCAATAAAAAGGGTTCGGGGCGAATTTTTTTCATGAACAATAATACGGCAGTAATGATCGCATATATATTCACAATGATCATTAAGGATTTGATTTCCTTTTGCTTGATAAAATGATAGCGAAGGGCTTGTAGCACTTCGGATTTTTTATAGGAAATAGTATGCGACATTTACTTTAATTAGGCTAATTGGGTACAAAGATACGTTCCGCAAAGGTTTGCATTGATTTTTTTACTCAATAAATGAAAAAATGACGGACTGAAAGGCCATTATAAAAATACAAAATAGCTATATTTAGCAACGCTTTGCTTCATCAAATAACGCCATTATGAGTTTTAAACCTAGACTGAGTTTTTCTCAAATCATTAATATGAATGTGGGATTTTTTGGTATCCAATATAGCTTTGGATTACAACAGTCCGCAGTGAATCCGATTTATGATATGCTTGGGGCAAGTCCCGATCAAATCCCATTGTTAAACTTAGCCGGCCCCATGACAGGTTTGTTGATTCAACCCATTATTGGTGCCATGAGTGACAAAACCTGGTCCCCCCGATTTGGACGCCGCAAGCCTTACTTTATGATTGGGGCAATTTTATGTAGCTTATGTTTGTTTTTATTTCCATTTAGCAGTGCATTGTGGATGGCTGTTGGTTTATTATGGGTGTTAGATGCAGCCAACAATACTGCCATGGAACCCTATCGTGCATTTATTGCAGATAAATTGCCTAGCGAACAACATGCTTCCGGCTTTTTAACTCAAAGTTTTTTTACAGGATTGGGTATTACACTTGCGAATCTTTCCATTTTCTTTTTTCAAGACAAATTCAAAGGAGAATTTGGCAAGCTTCCAATTTGGGTATATGCTTCTTTCTTTTTAGGCACCATTTGCTCCATCGCTTCTGTAAGCTGGTCGGTTTACAAGACTCCTGAGATTCCTCCCACCGAAGAGGAGTTGGCTGAATTAAAAAAAGAACCGCTGAAAATATTTACCCCATTTATTGAAATTGCAAGTGCCATCAAAAGTATGCCTAAAGTAATGTGGCAGCTAGGTTTAGTGTATATGTTTCAATGGTATGCCTTGTTTTGTTATTGGCAAAACGCTTCCAAAAGTATTGCCTTTTCCGTATGGAATACGAGTACCTATGAACATAACCCCCTTTATGAAAAAGCAGTGGCATGGACTGGGCTTGTAAATGGCTGGTATAATATTGTAACCTTCTTATCAGCTTTTGGTTTATTATGGCTTGCTAAAAAAATAAGTCCAAAATTGATTCATATGACTTGTTTGTTGATGGCAGGTGTCGGCTTATTAGTATTCCCGCACATTACAGATAAAAATTTATTGTTTATTCCGATGACTGGCTTTGGTATTGCTTGGGCAAGCATGATGGGTATTCCCTATTTATTAGTCGTGCATAAAATTCCAAAAGCACGGTATGGTGTATACATGGGCATTATCAATATGATGATTGTAATTCCAATGTTAATTCAAACAACCACTTTTGGTTATATCTTAAAACATTTCTTAAACAATGATCCAGGAAAGGCCATTAGTTTTGGAGGGGTATTTTTATTGATTGCTGCTGTTTTGACTTTATTTATTCAAAGTGAAAATGCATCAAAGGAGACGATTCAAGAAATGCCAATGGGCGCTGGGCATTAATGTTTAAAACAACACTGTTATGAAAGTATTATGTATAGGGGAAGCATTGATTGATATGATTTGTACCGATAGAGGATCCAGTTTATCCAATGGCCAAAACTTTTTAAAAAAAGCGGGAGGTGCACCCGCCAATGTTGCTGCAGCTATTGCCGCATTAGGCGCTGAAGTGGATATGGCCGCGAAGGTTGGGAAGGACCCTTTTGGAAAGCACTTGATTGACTTGTTAAATGAAATGGGAGTGAATACAAATTGGGTAATCCAAGATGAAAATAGTTTTACCACTTTTGCTTTTGTATCCTTAATGGAGGATGGAGAAAGAGATTTTTATTTTAATCGGGGTGCGGATGGACAATTAAGTTCGGGCGATTTAGCTGCACTCAATTTAAATGAATATAGTATTGTACATTTTGGATCCGCTACTGGTTTTTTACAAGGCCCTTTACAAACTGCCTACACTGAATTACTGGCAAAGGCGAAAGCAAACAATGCCATTATTAGTTTTGATCCCAATTATCGCCATTTGTTATTTCAAAATAATACCCAAAGTTTTATTGATCAGTCTTGGCCCTTTATTGAACAAAGTCATTTTTTTAAATTAAGTGACGAAGAAGCATTATTAATCACTGGTTGCGACTCGGTAGCGCATGCAGCTATTGCTTTAAGAAAAAAAAGCAAGGCTATTTTTGCCATTACTTTAGGCAAAGAAGGCACTTTGTTGTCTGTTGGGGATCACTTGGAATTAATAGAAAGTATTGCCATTACCCCCGTAGATGCTACCGGCGCAGGGGATGCCTTTGTGGGAGCAGTATTGTTTCAGTTAATTGATTTCAACCCCGCTCAATTGGCTACTATTAGTTTAGCAGATTGGAGAAAAATAATATCCAATGCCAATAAAGCGGGCGCGCGGACCTGTGAATACATGGGTGCGATGGAAGCTTTCAAACATTTAAACAATTCTATTTTTAATTAAATATTTTTTGCATAGTGAACTTAAATGCCTTACAGGCTTTTGGAAAAGAAATGCTCCAAGCCAACAATATAGATACTGAGAAAAAGGATAAGGCTTTCGCCCAAAGATTTTCACAACATTTAGAGCGCATTGAATTGTTATACAATTTAATTTATGGAGACCATCATCAGCGTAATGAAAGCTTTAATGCATTGCTTACTTCTTTGATTCACAATTACCAACAAAGACCAACTCCCTTTTTAAAGAAAGATGCAGCTAAACAAAAGGAGGGCAACTGGTACTTAAGTAATAAAATAACGGGCATGAGTTTATACGTTGACCGTTTTGCAGGAAATTTGAAAGGCCTTACCGATAAATTAGATTACTTCAATGAACTGGGTGTTAACTTTTTACACTTAATGCCAGTTTTCGAAAGTCCCGCAGGTGAGAGCGACGGCGGATACGCAGTTTCCAATTTTAGAAAAGTGGACCAACGATTTGGAAGTAATGAAGACTTGAATAAGCTTATTGAAAAAATGAATTCCCAAAACATGTACCTCATGTTGGACATTGTTTTGAACCACACTTCTCACCATCATGAATGGGCCCAAAAAGCAAAAGCAGGCGACCCTTACTATCAGGACTTCTTTTATTTTTACGACAATAGAGCTATCCCAAATCAATTAGACCAAACGATGCCAGAGATTTTCCCTGAATCATCTCCAGGCAGTTTCACCTATATACCCGAATGTAATAAGTGGGTGATGACGGTTTTTCATCATTATCAATGGGACCTTAATTATAGCAACCCCCATGTATTGGTCGCAATGCTAGATACGGTTTTGCATTACGCTAATTTAGGTGTTGATATTTTACGCATCGATGCGCCGGCCTTTATTTGGAAACAATTAGGGACCACCTGCCAAAATCTTCCACAAGCACATACTTTATTGCGCTTGATAAAACAATGCGTACAAGTAGCAAGTCCCGGAATGGCCATACTGGGAGAAGCCATTGTTGCTCCCGATGAAATCATAAAATATTTTGGCACCGATCAATATATCGCCAAGGAATGTGATGTTGCTTACAACGCCACTCAAATGGCATTACAATGGGATGCTTTGGCTACCGGCGATACCAGGGTCATGCTTTCGGCACAACATCCAATTATGCAAAAACCTTATGGTTGTACTTGGATTTCATATACACGTTGTCATGATGATATTGGCTTGGGGTATGATGACTACATGATTGAACGTGCGGGCTTCAATCCTTATCAGCACCGTACGTATTTAAAAAATTACTATGCGGGTTGGCAGGAGGGTTCAGTTGCAGCGGGTGCTTTATTTTCAGTAAACCCAAAAACTGGGGATGCCCGTATCAGTGGATCCTTGGCATCCTTATGCGGACTAGAAAAAGCAGTTGAATGGAATAATATAGAAGAAATAGAAAATGCATTAAGAAAAATTATTTTGATGCAAGCACATAGCATGTTTATGGGGGGCATTCCTATGTTGTTTTATGGAGACGAATTAGCCTACACCAATGACTATAGTTATTTACAAGATCCGGGTAAAAGTTATGACAATAGATGGATGCACCGTCCAATTATGCATTGGGAGCGCAATGAAAAAAGAAAGGACCAAACATCATTCGAGTTTCGCATTTTTAACGAAACCAAAAAATTAATTGCCACTCGAAATCAATTGGAAATGATCCGTGATACCAAAAATGTAACTTGGATGACGCCACACAATATTCATGTTGCTGGCTTTATTCGAACAGCTGAAAGTAAAAAATTGTATTGTTTATTCAATTATAAAAATACAGCTTCCTTTGTCACTTGGTATGCCTTTAAAGAGCATGGCGAAAGGCCATCTATATTGCATGATCATTGGTCTGGCAATGATTACCCAGTGGGCAATGATAACGAATACTTCGTACTGCCGCCTTATAGTTTTGCATTATTAGAAGCGATCCAATAACACATAAGTGCTATTGGATTGAACAAAGAAAGACTTAGAATCGCCCCGCTTGTCCTTTATTTTATATTTTAAGTTGGCATGTTCTAAATTTGTCTTACCCTTTCAAACCTAATTGTATTTTATGAAGCATGTATTTTTAATTGCCAGCATTATATTCATTGTGCAAAATTCAAATGCGCAAATTAATGGAGGTAGGTATATGGGCGCCTCTGGCGTGGGAGGTAATTTTGAAATTCAAAATAATGATGGCAGAATGATTCCGATTGGCGTTCAGGAGGATACCAAGGGAAGTCCTTTACTTTTAGCGCAATGGGTAAAAGGCACTGTCCTATTGAAAAATGGAGTTAGGTTTAATGATACTGCTTTAAACTATTCTTTGTATGAGGATAAATTATATTTTAAAAGATTAAATCGTTTTTATATTGTTGAAGGGGCAATTTCGGAATTTTATTTAGCCAATTCAAATGAACCAACAGATTCCAGTCTGCTCCATTTTGTAGCAGGTTATCCTGCAATCAAAATCACCAATGGAACCCATTTTTTTCAAATTTTGGCCGACGGAAGTCGTTACCAATTATTAAAATGGGCCCATAAAAAAATTAGAGAAGAATACACCTATGGTGGTCGTACCGAAACCGCCTATATCCATCAAGAAGCCTATTGTGTATTTGAGAAAAATAGCCGTAAGAAGTTTGAGGTAAGCAATAAGCCAAATGTAACGGCCATAAAAAATACGCTTTCCATTGATGAATCCATTTGGAAAGCGTATTTACAAAATAAAATAGGCAGCAACAAAACCGAAGCTGCTATGATTGAGTTGATCAATTATATCAATAAATGATACCTTGTTTTAGCTTAAAATTTATATCCTACCCCAATATTGATACTGTAGTCTGCAAAAGCAGCATCTCCTCTTGCAAACACCCCAGTATCTTTTGATCTTACAATATCTGGATAGCTTTGAGGGCGTTCTCTTCTAAGCGCAATTGGCGCATATAAATAAAAATTGTATTGCTTATAGGAATAATTGGCCCCCGGCTCTAATGCCAAAACATTACCGGGTCTTCTGAAGCCGGTATTATCTCCTATTAAATCATCCGCTGGAATACATTCATATCTAGCTCCCAATGAAAGGGTTGTTGCATTCTTTGTCCAATTTGTCCCTGCTCTTAATAAATATTGGTCAGGCACACTCATAACATCTGAAGTATATTTAATTGCTGCTGCCGAAGGAACACCTCCTCTCGCTGTGCTTACCCCATTATTTCCTCTGGGATTCATTAAATAATAGGCATTGCTATATAAACTCCAAGTATTGTTAATGCTTCTAAATCCATTTAATTCTACGCTCATGCCCCAACCGCCATCACCAAGTTGTATGGATTGGTCTACTGGACCCACCCTGGTTGTGGTTAAAGTATTGTGAAAAATACCCGTTACATTATAATTTCCGGTTGGCAATTTAACACCGATACCTCCTAATAAATTTCCTTTATTGCCCGCCTTGGGTGCTATTAACCACTTGTATGCAGTAATACGAATATCTCCTATTCCCTGTGAAGAAGTCGCAAATCGAGGACTTCCTTTTACATTGCTTACGTGTTCGTATAATGAAGTTCTCTCATTGGATATTAAGGGTAAATTAATGCCAACGCTCCATTCATTATTTATTTGTCTTACTAAGGTAATATCCATTGTACGACTAAAATTGCGCACATCTGTTCCGTCCGCAACTCTTTGCTTAACCTCATCGGTACCGTTAAAATGTTTGTATGATTTAAAATAACGTCCACTAATATTTAAATCCCATTTAGGTGTCTCCATTTTTTTTGTACTGTCCCCCATCATATCATGCATGCCACTGTGCATTGCATGCTCCATGGTGTTTAATCCACCAACGGTTCGAATCGCTACACAGCCTTGGGAGTAGGATTTTGTGTATAACGCCGCTAAGAATAGTATTGATAAAATATATTTTTTCATTTTCAATTTTCGTTTTTTAAGTTTCGTTCTTAAATTTTCGTTCTTGATTTTTCCTTCTTGAGTTTTATTTCCTCATTTGCAAATGGTCCACAATCCAGCTTCCTACTTTTTTTCCTTGCTCTGTACTTACGATACAAGAATTGTGAAAGTGTAAACCACCATAAAATCTTGCCAAGTTATTTTCCTCGGCAGCAGCCCTAAATGATGTAAAGCTTCGGTTCTCAATACCAAATTCTAATTCGGTAGAATCGGTATAGACGAAATTGTCACCAAAAACACTCGTTAATGCTTCGGCAGCGGAGGAAGAAATAGTGGAATGTCCACAGGTATATTCTGGGAAAGCTGGGGTTTGTAATAATGGCTTCCAGTTCATATCAAAGTACTTATTAATCACTGTTTCAGGACGTACCGTATTGTATTCATATTTAGCATCCCAACAATGGATAAAGGAATCAAATAAAGCAATCGCTGTTTTTGCATAAGCATAAGTAGCGGTTTCAAAATCAGCTTTTGCTGTTTTATTGGCAATGCCTACGATACCCATCCAGTGACCTGGAGGTGAGAATTTTTTGGAACTAAACATGATATGCCCACTTACATTTACTTTAAATGGATTGTCATCCCAAAAGTTGGCGATATGCTTTTGCTCCTCGGTTAAGCTATCCACCGCATTTTTTACCATCATCACGTTTTTATAGTACTCACTATTTTTATCCGTAACATTAAAAGTAGGTGGCGCCTTCGGGCGAAACTGACTTGCACTGTCTAATACCATGGTTCTAATTTCCTTCCAATGTGGCTCAGCTGCCTGTGCATACATTGGCGGAGTAGGTACCCATCTTCCTGGCTCGTCTTTTACAGTATATTTTTCAGCACTTCTTGTTTGTGCATAGTTGTCCTTTTTACTCCATGCAATAATCGCTGCTCCCACTTTTTTTGCATAGACCTCTGAAGTTTCAATCATTTTGGAAGACATCCCACTTGATTGCACCAACTGGTGTAAGCTGTCGGTATATTCTTTCATGCTGCCTTCTGGAAAAGTAACCGCTTCTCCCACCATACAATACGCTACTAGAGACGCATAAGGGAAATCGATATTCGCCGTATCCGTTGGTTTTGGCATTTCAGTCAATCCCTTTAACTGTCCTGCTAAGCTTTGATATTTTGCTGGATGACCCGCCGCTGTTACTTCATAACCCGCAATAGCTGCATAAGCATAATTACGAGATGCAATAATAGGACTGAAATTATTACCCATCACCACTTGATTCAATTCATGTACAGTATTGGCATACAAATCGGGATTATGTGTGATTTGTTTGTAATCGCCTTTGCTATTACAGGAGACCAAACCCATTGCGACAAAGGCAATTAAAAGAATATTTTTCATTTACAACAATTGAAATTTGTGAGGACCTAATAAAAGCGTTAAGCTTGAATAATTAGGAGCAAAAAATAAAAATATCCTGCCAACACCATTGGCAGGATTGCTTAATAAACTAAGCAATATTTTTTGGCGGAGGCGCTTGTATCGGTAAACAAACGCTTAATAAACGCTCATCAAAATGGATACCAATTACCATTTTACGAGGAATGAATTTATTCAACGACCATTGATTGTCCTGGTCAATATAATCAAAGCTTAAAAGCTTTACAGCGGTCTTGTTTACTGGCACTGATTTCTTATCCGTTAGCTTTTGTTCAAAATCCGAAGCCAACTGGTCAAAACTTTCTTTTGCATTTTTGATCTGCTTTCTGTCTTGGTTGGGCAATACCCTTATTTCAACAGTATCATTATACACCCTTCTTTCCACATACTGGTAAACGATGCCGTCAATTTCCATCTCTCCCTCTACTTTTTCAAATCTAGGATCATTGGAATAATAGGGTAAGTGAATGGGTGTTTTTATGGAAACCAATTCGGATGCTGCGTAATTGTTTTGTTCAATCAACGCTGCCAAATGAGCTTGCGCTTTGTGGTCAAAATAATTTGACACAATGCGGTAACCAAAGCCGTTGAACAGCAATATGCCCACTAATAATATGGCGATTATCTTTTTCAATCTGCTATAAAAATACTAAAAATTACTGTATGATGTATGTTTTACCCTGCACCCCCGTAATGGTTAGTTTTTTCCATGCTTTGGGTAGTTTTGTTGGCAATTGTAC
Source organism: Bacteroidota bacterium (assembly GCA_947487525.1). Taxonomy (GTDB): domain Bacteria; phylum Bacteroidota; class Bacteroidia; order Chitinophagales; family Chitinophagaceae; genus Sediminibacterium. The sequence continues at coordinate 18,054 of CANKWR010000023.1, read as the reverse complement.
GATTCCTTTTTCAGTAATGTCTAACCCCCCAAAACCCATTAATAATGATTGTACTATACCGCCTGCACCCGTCGCAAAGTAGGGATTAGTCCCCCCCTTTGTTTCTGCAATCACCCTAAAAGGAGGATTTAAGTTTGGAACATAGGATTCATTAAAAAATTGATGGGCTTTTTCAGTTTCACCAAGTCTTGCATACAATAAAGCAAAAATTGCCTGGGTCATTGCAGGGGTTCCTTGATTGGGTACTCTTTTTGAATAATAATCCAAGTCTTTTTTGACCTGCCCTTTATCGGTAATTGTTTTTAAAGGATACGCCAATAAATTAACGTCTGCTTGTTTGATGCCTTCCCCTTGATAGCTAGCATGTTCTCTGGTGACCCCTACTGCCTCTCCTTTGGTGTCGGGCATGGTTAAAATAGGAATATTATTGGCAACGTATTCCCAATCAGGGTTCACCTTCATGCCCAACAAATTCGCTGCTTTGGTAGCTGCTTGCAAATTTGCAATGGCAGCTGCATTTGTAAAAGCATTATTATCGACATTTTCAGCCCACTCATCGGCGGCCACTACATTGTTAATTTCAAAATGTCCTGGACTTTTTCTTTCTACTCTTGAAGTCCAGAAATCAGCAGTCTCTTTTATCAATGGCCATCCTGTTGTCATTAACCAATCTTTATCCTGTGTAACACAGTAATAATTCCATGCTGCAAAACCCACGTCAGCAGTGATATGATGTTCAAAGGGACCACTTAAAGCCCATACTGGAGTTTCTTCCACACCAGTGCCAGCACTCTCCCATGGAAACATGGCCCCTTTATATCCATGGTTAAACGCATTGCGCCTTGCCGCTTCAAGGCGATTAAAGCGGTATTGAATCCTGAACTTGGCCATTTCAGGATGTAGGGTTAATAAAGCAGGATACATCCAGAGTTCAGTGTCCCAAAATACATGTCCATTGTACCCTAGGCCAGATAATCCCATGGGGGATGGACTCAAATTAGATTCAGCACGTACAAATGAATACAAGTGATACAACATGCTATGAACATCTTGCTGTGCTTGCTCGTCCCCCTCAATTTGGATATCACTTTTCCATAAATCCGCCCAAGCCGCTTGATGACGCGCAACTAAACGATCACGCCCTTCTAATTTTGCAAAAATGGTTAAACGCTCTGCTTCATTTAATGGATCTTCATGATGTGCTGAAGTAATGGAACTGCCTGCAATTGAAAAACGGTAGGTGCTGCCTGCTTTTATTTTTTTTCCAAACTTCATTAAGTGCATGTTGTTGTCCCACATTTCGTGAATGACCCTCGGTTCTGCACCATGGTTTTCAGAAAATAAAAAAGTATTGGATGCACTCATCAATAATTTTCCAGTAGGACTTTTTGCCGAAGAGGTCAGCAGGCTGATCACCACATGCGGACGATCAATTTCATTATAATAATTTTGCACTTCTTTTAATGCATCAGGTGCTTCCATCACGCTTGCTGCACCCAAATCAATGTCTTTTTTAGCAGTGATTTCCACATCCATCAATACGGTAAAAGGCAATTGCCTTAATGCATAATAGGTATAAGTCACCGTTGCCTTATCGCTCATATCAAAACTTGCAGTAAAACTTGCATTTTTCATATCCAAACGCTGAACAAAATTTTGGGTATTGTTTTCATTCACTTGTTCCCCATTGATACTTACTTGCATGTTCAGCAAATTAAAGCTGCGTAAAAAATTACTTACCCTCCCTCTACCATACAAATCATAGGCACCCGCCAATACCACATCCTTTACTTTGAAGGGCACTTGTGAAGAAACAATTCCAATCATTCCATTGGCTACCGTCACCCCATAATAGTTTTTAGCATCCCAATTTTTTGCTTCTAGTTGCCAAGGGTTAATTTTTTGCGCAACCGCAGCAAGTGCGAGGAATAAAAATGAGAACAGAAAAATTTTTTTCATGTTGTTGTATTGGTATTTTAAAAAAGTATAGCAAGTTTATTTTACAGGCTTATTAAGCTGTATTACTCTCAAACTATCGGTATTCATTGCTAAAATGAAATTTTGTTGATTCCCTATGTGAATGGGCTTTATTTTTCTAACCTGTCCTTTTACAACCAAGCCATTAAAAGGCATTGCGTCAAACTGCCCTTTCCCTTTATTTAAAAGTAAAGTGCCATAATCGGCATCATACCTTCCCATTTGCACATTGTTTTCATAAAAATTGCCCATCATTAAAACATCCGGCAAAGCATCGCCATTGGCATCGCAAGCAATAGCAGTATTGAAGGAAGTAATTTGTGCCTCCCAGGGTAAAGTATTGGCTGTAAAATTGCCTTTCCCATCATTGACAAAAACCGTGTTGGCAAAATGATAGGCTTCATATTTTGTGGAAGACTTTAATTTAGTACTCGAAAAAATAGCTTCTAAATTTGCTTTTGCAAAATCTTCGGCATATAAAAATTTCTTTTTAATAAGGGGTATCTGTCTTTGAATTTCATCCTTATTGGCAAATGGAACTTCTTTCCCTTGTAAATAATAACTCACTATTTGTTCATAGCTGCCATTGTCATCAAAATCATTGTAATACATGCTAATCGGTTCCTTACTAGTTGATTTCAGTCTTGTATTCAACCCTAAATTACCAGCAATCAAATCCAAGTCCCCATCTCTATCAATATCCAATGCGGTTGTAAAGTTCCACCAACCTTTTAAATCTGTTAATGTAGCTTTTGACCAAGTACCCTGTTTTGGATAGACGATATCAATCCCGCCCCATTGATGAGAAAGTATAATTTCTTGAACACCGTCTTTATTGATATCCGCAAGTGTAGCACTGGCCACCAACCCAATTTTTGTTAAAAAAGGAGCTAGCTTCTCCGTGACGTCTTTAAAATGTCCATCCCCTGTATTCAACAATACATAGGAATCCGCAGGCATTCCATATTGCGCAGCAATAGTTTTGGAGCTGATAAATAAATCGGGATAGCCGTCCTTATTAAAATCACTTGTGAGGATGGAAGAGGTTTGATTAAACACCGGTATCGCATTTTCAAGTTTAGTTAATTTACCCAACCCGTCATTTAAATAAACCCTTGACTGCATGTACATGTCTTTCCCGAAATATTCGTTCCCACCTGAACCCACAACCAAGTCCAAATGACCATCCTTATTTAAATCAGCCCATAAAGCATCCACGTCTTCATAATTGCTGTCCAGTAAAAGCGCCGGTTGTATTATTTGCTTAAACTTGCTATTTTTTTCTTGTACGTACACTGCATTCTTGCCTCCTCTCGCTGCACCAATAAAAAAATCCTCCAATCCATCATGATTGATATCCGCCATTGCAAGTGCCGGACCCGCCGTTGAATTCATCTGCGGAATCAATTGCTCTCTATTAAACTCCTGAAAACTATTTTCCTGGTGTTTGTAAGCAATGCCAGTGGTAGAGGTTACATCGGTCATGGCATATCCTTGTGCCTTCCAGTAATGGGTCAACAAATCATAGTTGAATATGGGCAACCCTTTTTGATACGTAAATTGAGCTGTTTGGTTTATTTTTTCAGCGATATTTATTTTTTGGAAAGTATTATCAGGCCAAATTAACAATGCGGAATCCACCTTTGTTTGTTTTAATCCAACAAGCAAGGGCACTTCCATGCTAGACAAAAATCCTTTCACAGCATACTTCTCATATGTCCTTACTTCATTGGGCGTAAACAAGATTAATTTAGCACCCAATGCTTGTACATTGTTTTGAGGGCCCCTTAAATCAATGGATACATATTTGTTAGCTGTGTCCTTGTTGGCTTTATTTTCATAAATAAAGGACTTGTCATTGACATTGTTTACCACTAAATCCAAGTCTCCATCATTGTCAAAATCGGCGTATGCAGCCCCATTGGAATACGAATTAGGGTTATTCACAATATTTTTTTCTTTGTCAGAAAATGACATCCCTCCTTTGTTTAAGAAAAATTGATTGGGGATTTTTATTTCTGGAAATTTATCAATCAACGCCATGTCCTTGTCGCCCATTTTATGGTCTCTGATTTTTTCTTGGATTTCCTGATTGGATACGTAGTTCACATAATCCATATCATTCATTCTCTTGGGAATTCCATTGGCAACAAAAATATCTTTATACCCATCATTGTTAAAATCCATCATAAGCGTAGACCAGGACCAGTCCGTGGCAAAAATTCCGGCATACATTCCAATTTCACTGAAATGACCATTTCTTCTATTCCACTGAACATTATTCCTTGTGACCTGAACTCCATATCCAACGGAAATTTTATACTTATACGTATCATAATCATCCTCCCCTAAGGAACGTTTTAAGATATATGGATCCTTAGGCAACATGTCCATGGATATAATTTCAGGAAAACCATCATTGTTTAAATCACCTGCATCCACGCCCATTGAATATTGACTGGTATGCATCATTCTTTGCTCTTGCTCCTCGGAGAAACTTCCATTTTTTTGATTGATGTACAAATAATCATTTTCATGGAAATCATTGCCAGCATATATATCTGGATAGCCATCTAAATTAATATCACTTATCACTACCCCCAAACCATAGCTAATTTTACTGCTATTGATTTTTGTAGCCTTCGTCACATCTTCAAATTTTCCATTGTTGTTTTTAAAAATTCGATCCCCTGAAAATAAATCGTAGGTCCCTAGAAAATTTTTGCGCGGTGCAAATGTGCCATTTTGATGTACCGAATGATTTAGTAAAAACAGGTCTAAATCGCCATCCATGTCATAATCAAAAAAAGCAGCCTGGGTACTAAATCCAGAAAAGTCCAATCCATAAGCAGCCCCTTCCTCGCTGTATTGAGGAACACCATTTTTTATTTCCTTGCAAATCAATAATTGATTCTTCCCTTTGAATTTTTCAAAATTTCCTAGTCTGCAAATATACAGGTCCAATAAGCCATCATTGTTGATGTCCACCACCGACACCCCTGTATTCCAGGAGGAGTCCTGTGGAATAAGCGCTTCCTTCGTTTTGTTCTCAAATTTCATTCCCCCTTTATTCAAATACAATTGATTCTCCCCCTCATTGGATGCAAAAAATATATCCACCTTGCCATCCTTGTTGAAATCGCCTGTTCCTACTCCAGCACCATTATAATAGTACATATAATGAAACATATTAAACGCTTCATTCGGCTTTAATTTATTTTCAAATTGAATGCCTGTTTTTGTAGCATCTAACATTTCAAATAAATCGGGTTCCTTGGGATTGTGATTACATTGTATTGAACTGACAATACATGCTAGCCAAATGCAAAAAGCAGCTATTTTTTTAAAGGGACTTTGGTTCCCAGACCTGTTATATGGACTTAACATCAAATTGTTCACGAATCGTTTTTTTAAAGCTAACTATTCAACAAATATATTAAAGTATAATTTAATATTATAAGTTAAATCATGGATTATAAAGTTACTTGTTTTCATCCATTCCCATCCCAAACGTAGCCCAAGATTTTAATGCTGAAATAAAAAGCTTAGCTTAATTTTACCCTCAAATTAAAATGGTTATGAAATACCTTAAAATAGCATTGATCACGAGTATGGTAGCAGTCATTGGCTATTTGTATTTATTTATACCGACACATATAAAAGTGTCTAATTTTACAGAAAGCAAGTCACCAGAATTAAGGGTTGTAAGGCTCATTGACAACCATGCTTTATTGACCAAAACTGTTGGCAAGTATTACGATAACACTACTAAAAAAATAACCATAGACAATGTTGAGTTTACCTTAAACAATGCACTGTCCAATATGATTCAAATAAATGTGCAAACCAGCCGTTTGCAGTTGAAAAGTTTTATCACAGTTAATGCTAATTCAAAGGAAACTTCCACCATTAGCTGGTTTTGTGATTTTCAAACTAGTTATAATCCACTACAAAGATGGCTTGACTATAATGAAGCGGTAAAAATTAAAAAAGCAAGTGCTGCCCTTATTCAACATATCAACGAATTTGTGCAACAACCTGTAAATGTGTATGGATTTGATATTAAAGAAATAACATTAAAGGATACCATTTTAATTTCGACCAAGTTTCCAAGTAAGTCAAGGCCTACCAATGAACAAATTTACAACGCAGCAAAGGAGCTAACCGCTTATTTGAAAAGCCATCATAAAACGGCACTTGAAAATCCAATGGTGACTGTTCTTGAAAATAGTGTAAATGACTTCACCGTGATGGTGGGCATTTCCATAGATGGTGAAATTCCAACAAATGAAAAATTTTCGATTAAAAAAATGCCTGTATTTGGTAAAATGTTTGTGGCCGACGTTACAGGAAATCAATCCGCCATCAACAATGGCTATGCCGCTGTAAAATTATTTTTACTAGACTCAAAAAGACCTACCCCTGCAGTTCCTTTTGAATTGCTACTCAATGATCGTCAATCCGTGTTGGATAGTACTCAATGGAAAACGAGGATATTTTATCCTGTAATGTAACTATTGCTTTAATTTAAATAGTAATGGCTGGCGGTCATTTTGCAATACCAATAGATGGTATTGATTTTGGTACTGAATGGATTTAAAATCTCGCACCATCCCTGTTAAATCAAATCCAGTAGCTTTACTAGTTAAAGGCGTAAAATTACCCTTGCCATCCCCCAATAAAACCAAGCCCTGATTTGCATCCAACCTTCCTAGTTGAGGTTGGAAATAAAAATCATTGCCCCCCAGGATGAGGTCTTGATTGCCGTCCTTATTGAGGTCTACACTTATAATGGCATGTACGCTTGAAAACTGAACCATCGGCAACATTGGCTTTAGCTCGTATTGACCATTGCCTTTATTAATGGCAACAACAGTAGAGACATAATTAATTTCTTTCTTGACTGCCCTACTCATTACCTCCGCAGCAAACAAATCATTCACTGATTTTTTTGCATACTCTTCATGATGTAATGCATTCTTTTTTAATGAAGGAATCTGATCTTGCAAATCCCTTTTCATGAATACGGGTACATCTCTTTTTTCATAGGTCTTGGTCATCACTTTATCAATACTTCCGTTTCCATCAAAATCATTGACAAACAATTTTAAAGGCGCTTTTTCATTTGGATGCAAATTGAAATTCTCTCCAATATTACCTAACACTAAATCTGCTTTGCCGTCCTTATTTACATCCACTGAATGCACTGCACTCCACCAGCCTGTTAAATTATTTAAGTTGGTACTGAGCTCGATAAAAGCCCCATTCTTGAATTTAAAAATATGTGGACTCATCCATTCACCCACAATTACTAATTCCATGGCCTTATCACCGTCTACATCTGAAAGCGTAGCGGATTGAATCATCCCTAAAGCGTCCATTCCATTTAACTTCGCTTTTGGCAGATCAGTGAATTTTCCTTTCCCATCATTCAGATAAAAATGAGACTCCGGCGTCATGCCATATTCCTTGGTTACGCAGGAAGCACCCGCAAATAAATCCAAGTCCCCATCTTGATCGAAATCATGCCATACAATTGCACCAATATTGTCCTTATTGAGCGGGAAAGCAGTAGTTGTTATCGCAAAATTGGCTTTGCCGTCATTTAAAAATAATCTTGATTGTAATTCCCTTGAAGCGGGGCTAGCCACATTCCCCGAGGCAGCAATAAATAAATCCAAATCCTGATCGCCATCTACATCGATGAAGGCAATTTCGGCATCCTCAAAATTCAAATACATTTTCATGTCTGGAATTTCCTTTTTAACAAATCCTGCTCCAGCTTGTAAATAAAGTTGCCCTATCCGTTCACTAGTGCCACCTATGTAGATATCCTGAAGCCCATCCCCGTTAACATCGCCTACTGCTGCTTTAGGCCCACTATGGGATAACATTTCTGGAATACCTCGCTCTGCATAAAAATCAGTGTAATCGGGTTGCATATGTTTATCAAATGCATAGGCTGCTTGTGTAAATAAGGGAGTCACAGCTGCATTAATGGAGCTATTTTTATTGAATTGTACTAAAGGGTCTCCTTGTAAAGGTTGGCGGATAATATGCGTGGTGTCTATTGCATAGTTGCCATTTAAATTTTGAAAAGTATTGTTGGGCCAAAAAACTTTAATTGAATCAATTTTATTATTCTGTCCTAAGCCCAAAATTAATTTATAGTCCACTGAGGACTGGAATCCCCTACTTGGAATTAACTCTCTACTTATGATTTGGTCCCCCACATAAGCAACCACTTTTGTACCAATCGCAAATTTATTTTTGTCCAACCCTTCTAGCTTGAAAGCAATAAAATGATGTTGCTTTTTTTCATTAGTACGGTTTTTATAAATTAATGCAGGCTCGTTTACATTGTTAATCACCAAATCCAAATCACCATCATTGTCTAAATCAGCATAAGCAGCCCCATTAGAAAATGAATTTTGAGAAAAGCCCCAATCTGCAGATTTATCTTCGAACTTCAAATTCCCTTGATTTCTAAAAAGCTTATTGGGTACCGCAATGGAAGGAATTTTATTGACCAAATTGGTCAAGCTTTTTTGTCCCGTTTGAATCATTTGTTCCTTTATCTCATTTGCATCAAAATCCAAGAAATCCTGATTCGTTAAATCTCTATAGATTCCATTACAAATAAAAATGTCATTGTTGCCATCATTGTCCGCATCAAAGAGCAAGGCCCCCCAGCTCCATTCGGATGCATTTACCCCACTATAATTAGCGATATCAATGAATTTCCCTTGCTTGGTATTTAATTGTAAGGTGTTTTGTAAAAACTGATGGTGAAAGTCATTGCGCTCCTTTAACCTGTATTGATCAATATCATCAAAACTTAAGGTAGTTTTTAAACGATAATCATCGGCCGGCAACATGTCGGTAGTGAAAATATCAGGATATCCGTCATTGTTGATGTCGCCAATATCAGCTCCCATGGAGGCAAAACTACTATGTGACAACATGGTGTCTAATTGGTCAATGAAGGTGCCGTTTTTTTGATTGATGTATAAATAATCTCTTTCAAAAAAATCATTGGATACATAAATATCTGGATAATGGTCCCCATTGATATCTCCAATAGAAATACCTAAGCCAAAGCTCATTAAAGTTCCATGGATGCCTGCTTGCTTTGTGACTTCCACAAAACGTCCGTTGTTATTTTGGTATAAATGGTCCCCGCCCCCTTTCATATTTTCAGGCACTTTCCAATCCTTGGATTGAATGTCTCTTTGCTTGGGATATCCAAGACTGTTCACGGGAATGGGGCTATTGTTAATTAAAAAGCAATCAAGGTCGCCATCCATGTCATAATCAAAAAAAGTAGATTGAGTGGTATAACCGGTATCTGCTAAGCCATATTCAGCGGCCTTTTCTGTAAAGGTTAGGTTGTGATTATTGATAAAAAGTTGATTGGCTCTATTGGCTTCATTGCCCATGCTACCCGCATTGCTAATATACAAATCCAACCAGCCGTCATTATTGATATCCACCATTACTACTCCTGTGCTAAATTGAGGCTTATCTACAAATCCTGCCTTTTCTGAAATATCTTGAAATTTAAAATCTCCTTTATTTAAATATAATTTATTGGCCCCTTGATTCGCCGTAAAAAAAACATCTGGCAATCCGTCATTGTTTAAGTCTCCGATTGCCACCCCGCCACCATTGTAAAAGTTTCTGTAATTGAGAATATTGATACTGTCATTGTCCAGCACTTTGTTGTTAAAATCAATCCCCGTTTTTTCCATTAGTTCAAACAATGCCCCTTCCTTATTGGGTGTATTGCATGCTGCTATACTCATCCCTACAATGACTATTGCGTAAATGCAAATTTTAGGATAGGACTTTGTACTAAGCATGCGGCATTTATTTTAAGGAATTCAATTGGTATAAAACTGGGTAGTCGTTGTTTTGTAAAAATAAAAAGTGCTCCTTCCCTTGTTTATTTATTTTTTTAATATCCCTCATTTGGCCTTTCAACAAAATACCTGCCTTTAAAGGATCCATCGCCTCAAATTGGCCGTTTTTGGTTTGTACCAAAACATCAACAAAGCTTCCATCTAGTCGGTCATATTGCGGCTGGTAGTCAAAATGGTTGCCTCCCAATATAAGGTCCACCTTGCCGTCTCTATTCAAATCGGTTGCCTGTATCGCATTAACACTACTCAACTGTGTCGTTGCCGGCAATGGCACAATTTCAAATTGACCACCCCCTTTATTAATGGCCACAATCGAAGTCGCAAAATCAAAAATTTTAACGATGGATGATTTTATATCCTCTGGTGTAAATATTTCTTGAATTGATTTTTTAGCATATTCTATATGCTTTAAATTATTTTTCTTGATGGATGGAACCATTTCTTCTAATTCTCTTTTTACAACCACTGGTTTATCCTTTCCATCAACAGTATAAGTAACCACTTTATCCTTAATGCCATTTTTATCAAAATCATTGACAAATAGCTTTACTGGATTTTTTTTGCTGGGTTGTAAATAAAAGTTTTCACCAATATTACCTAGGATCAAATCTTGTTTCCCGTCGTTGTTTACATCCGCATAAGTGACTGTTTGCCACCATCCATTCAACTCATTTAAATTACTAGGCAGCGCTGTTAACTGTCCTTTGTTGTTTTTAAATATACGAGGCGACATCCATTCCCCCACGATCACTAAATCCGATGATTGATCCCCGTCAATATCCACCCATTTCGCATCCGTCACCATGCCGATACTTGAAATTGCTGGAACCTTTGTTGGCGCTATATCAACAAAATGTCCCTTTCCGTCATTTTGAAATAAGAAACTCGTTGGATTCATTCCATATACAAAGGGATAATTTCGAGCCCCCACAAATAAATCTACAAATCCATCCTTATTGAAATCATAAGGCGCAATCACCGAAATATTCATGGATACATTGGGAAAGGCCATTGCATCAATTTCGAAATTGCCTTTTCCGTCATTTTTAAACAACCTTATTTGTAATTCTCTAGTATTGGGCTCATTGTTATTGCCGCCTGGACCAATAATTAAATCAACATCTTTATCATTGTCAATATCCACCAATTGAACAGCTACGTCCTCAAAACTTTTAAATGCCTCAAATCCTTTTTGGGGTTTGATGGTAAAGTTGCCCGCTTTATCTTGTAGGTATAATTGCCCTGGATGATTGGGAGTACCCCCAATAAATACATCTTCTAATAAATCCCCATTCACATCCGCAACGGCTGCCTTCGGTCCTTCTTTGGACAGCATTTCAGGCACCCCTCTTTCTGCATAAAAATCAATCACCTCATTTTCCTGATGCTTCGTGAAATTTGTATTTACTTTAGAAAGCAATGTGTTTTTTTCAATTCCTAATTCCTGCAATAGTTGGCCCGATTTTGTTTGAGTATAGCTATACACTTTATTGATGGCCGGTTTGTTGATATTGGAAACCATTCGGTTAGGCCAAATAATATGCATCGAATCAATTTTGGCAAACTTGCCAATACCTATAATTTGTTTATAATCCACCGAGGACTGAAATCCCCTGCTTGGGATCACTTCCTTCGTTAAAATTTGATCCCCAATAAATAGCTGAATTTTACTACCCACTGCAAAGGTGTTTTTCCCCTCTCCCTTTAACTGAATGCCTATATAATTATTTTGATTAAGCTGTCTTGAATTGTTCTTATATACAAAGCTCGGCTGATTTTGATTGTTGATGATCACATCCAAATCACCATCATTGTCTAAATCACCATAGGCAGCCCCATTTGAAAAAGTATTTTGTCCCAATCCCCATTGGTCACCAATATCAGTAAACTTTAAATTGTGTTCGTTTCTATATACTTTATTGGGAATGGGTGTTTTAGGAATTTGTTTAAGTACTTGATCCACTTCATCCTTTTTGCCTGTTAAAATCATTTTTTGGATTACATCATTTGCAAAAAAGTTCATAAAGTCCAAATCGGTTACGTCATGGTTCACCCCATTGCAAGCCAAAATATCATTCCATCCATCATTGTCCATGTCAAACATTAATGCACCCCAACTCCAATCTGAAGCGGATACCCCGGAATAATTGCCAATGTCTTTAAAATTGCCAGAAGGAGAATTTAATTGCAGGCAATTTTTTACATAATGGTAATAAAAGCCAGCCCCAATTTTTCGATTAAACATGTCAATGTCATCAAAAGCCCCTGTTGTTTTTATTCTATAATCAGAGAGGGGCAACATGTCCGTAGTAAATATATCGCTATACCCATCATTATTTACATCCGCAATGTCCGCACCCATGGAAGAAAAACTAGTATGCTGCATTTTTTCCTCCAGCATATCTTTGAACTTGCCCTTTTTTTGATTGATGTATAAATAATCTCTTTCATAAGAGTCATTGGCAACATAAACGTCGGGATAGCCATCATTGTTTATATCCCCCACCGAAACGCCCATGCCAAAACTTAATAAAGTACCGTGTATCCCTGCATCCTGTGTGACTTCGGTAAAACGCCCATTGTTATTTTGGAATAAATGATCGCCACCCCCTTTTAAAAAATCCCCCACAGGCCATTTGCTTTCTAATAAATCTCTTTTATTGGAGAACTCTAATTGATTTACTGGAATTGGGCTATTGTTAATCATAAAGCAATCCAAATCACCGTCCATATCATAATCAAAAAAAGAAACCTGTGTGGTATATGCTTTGATGTCTAGACCGTACTTTTTTGCATCCTCTGTAAAACTGCCATTTTGATTATTGATATACAGCTTATTTAATCGGTTTCCGGTGGGCATGTGACCTGAACTGCAAACATAGATGTCCAACCATCCATCCGCGTTAATATCCGCCATAACAACGCCTGTATTCCAAATATCATCCACTTTTATTCCCGCCTTTGCAGAAATGTCCTCAAATTGAAAATTGCCTTTGTTTAAGTACAATTTGTTTGCCGCAGCATTAGAAGTCAAAAAAACGTCGGCTAGGCCATCATTGTTAATGTCGCCAATAGCAACCCCGCCACCATTGTAAAAATTCCTAAATAAAAAGCTGTTTTCTTTTTTCCCATCCTCTACTTGATTGGTAAAGTCAATGCCCGTTTTTTCCATTAACTCAAATAAGGGCTGCTCATTTTTTGAGCTACAACTTGCAAAAATGAGGATGATAAAAACAAAGAAATACCTGGATAAATTACACATATACAAAGCTATAAAAAAAAGAAGAGGCCAATAAAATTGGCCTCTTCAAAATTAGATATTTATATTGTAATTATTACAACTAGTATCCAGGATTTTGCGTCAAATTAGGGTTCGCAGCTAACGCCTGTGAAGGGATAGGGAACAATAAATATTTAGCATTATCTACAGGCTTATATTGCCATGGCTTCAAGTACACACCAAAACGAATTAAGTCTGTTCTTCTTTGAGACTCCCAATAGAACTCTCTACCTCTTTCAGCCAACAAAGTTGTTGGATCAACTGGGTTGTTAGGGTTCGCCAAAGGCATAGAAGTTACAGTAGCTGCTCTTCTAGCTGTTCTTAATTGGTTGATCAAAGTTAAAGCAGCCGCATTATCAGGAGTAGCAGCACGCATTCTAGCTTCAGCTACCATTAATAATACATCTGCATAACGGAAGATAACTAAGTCATTACCTGAAGGACCGCCAAAAGAAGCCGTTCCTGGTAAGCTTAAATCTGGAGCATATTTAACAACACGAATACCAGTTACCTCAAGGTTAGCACCGGTTTCTTTCATGTCATTAGCGATTACTGGATCAAATGCCAAAGGAGCATTTTTTCTGTCTTTAGAAGCAACTCCATTTTCGTCATATTGTTGACCAATTAATAAACCCGGTCTGATGCCTGATTGTGGAGTTGACTTAGCATAGTAGCGACCACCAATACGACTATCCATCGCTGTGTCAGCATATCTACCTGTTTTATTACCTGCAGCAAATTGAGTTACACCTACCGCTGGAGTTACCGCGCCAAAACTATTGTAGAAATCACTGATAGTTGAGAAACCGTTCCAACCTGCGTTTGGATTCGCTGGAGTGTATGAATTGTAGTGCAAAGTTCTTGCCCATGTACCATTAATTCCACTATTGTTAGCACCCACACCTGTAGTGTTTACATAAGTGAAGATGTTTTCTGGAGAAGCACCATTGTCAACATCAAAGTTGCTGAAGTATTCAGTCGCTAAACTGTATCTACCAGAAGCAATAATTGAGTTACCAATTGTGATTACTCTTTGCATGTCAGCATCCGCAAATGTTGGAGCTGCTCTGTTTGTCCATGCACCTTTGTTCAAAAGACACTTCATTAACAAAACGTTGCCTGAAGTTTGGTTTGCTTTGTTTGCAGCAGAAGTTGCAGGTAAGCTTGGAATGATTGCAGTTAATTCGGCGATGATGAAATCAGCACCAACTGCACCAGCATACACCTTTGGAGCATTCAATAAATTGTCTCCTGGATTTCTTACTGGGAATTGTCCGTATAAGTCTAACAACTGATACAATGACAACGCACGGATAAATCTAGCTTCAGCAGCTTGTTGCGCGCTTGGGCTAAATGCCAATACGTTGGTTGCATCAAAGTTAATTTTGTTTAAAGCGTTATAAACGTTTAATACTTGGCTATGGTTAGCATCCCAACCATGGCTGTGCACTACACGCCATACACCGTTATCATCCCAGTCACCACCTCTTGTAGGTACCAATGACTCGTCAGTTGAATTTTCCTGTAAAGAAAAAATCAAATCCTGTGCAGTGAATGGTCCGCCGATATCAGTATAAGCAGCTTGCAAAAGCAAGCCTACACCTGCACTACCCAATGCATTCGCAGTTTGAGTATTCGTCAAAGTGCTATTTAACTGCTCGTCTAGCTTAGTACAGCCAACAGCTGTAACTAATACTAATCCAAACACTTTTAATTTAAATGACTTTATCATAAATTATTGTTTTATTAATTAGATTATAAAGAAAAGTTTACACCAGCAGAGAATGTTCTTGCAGTTGGATAAGGCAAGTATTCAATTGATCTAGAAGGATAGTTATTGCTTCCTTTGTCGATATTAACCTCAGGATCAAATCCAGAGAATTTGGTGAATACTAACAAGTTGTTTCCAGAAACAAAAGCATTCAAGTTTTTGATGTACTTACCATAGTTACCGAAGTGGTAAGAAATTGAAGCATTTCTTAACTTGAAGAAATTGCCGCTTTCTAAGAATCTAGTGTTTGCACCAACTGGGCTTGAAGTTCTTTCTGGAGAATTATAAGCAGCTAAGCTAATGTTTCTACCGTTAGAGATACCTGCGATATTGGTAACACTTGTAGCAGTGTTATTATACACAGAGTAACCTGCAGATCCACCACCATTCATTACGAAAGTGAATTTCTTATAATTAACTGTAGTGCTAATACCATAAGTAGTAGTTGGGTTTGGATTTCCAGCCATTGTAGGGTTGTCAGCAAACAATTGATTACCATTCGCATCGTATCCTAAGAATTTCTTCAAATAGAATTCGTTGATTGGTTGATTGTTTGTGATCACTTGACCCAATGTTCCAGATACACCTTGACCATCGATGCTACCAGTTAAGATTTGAATATCTTGACCGTTTTGAGTGAATTTAGTCAACATGTTTTTGTTGTAAGCAACATAACCAGTGATATCCCAAGTTAAATCTTTCTTAGAAATCAAATTAGCACCCAATGTAAATTCAATACCAGTATTGTTTAATTGAGCGTTTGGTAAGTTAACAAAGAAGATAGAAGCTGGAGCTGGTTGAATCGCTGTAGATTGGAACAAGATGTTTGTAGTATTCTTGTCATACCAATCAATGCTACCGAAGATTTTACCATTTTTAGTAGCGAATTCTAAACCAATATCAATTGATCTAGACTCTTCCCATTTAAGACTTGGGTTAGCTACGTTAACTTGACTTGCATTGTTGAAAGAACCAAAATAAAATTGTTCTTGAGATGCACCTGCTGGGAACTCTTGGTTACCAGTCACACCCCATGATGCTCTTAACGCTAAGTTAGAGAACACCTTATTTCCTTTCATGAAGTTTTCGTTGATAATTGCCCACTTAGCACCCAATGAAGGGAAGTAAGCGTACTTATTATTAGAACCAAATTTGCTAGAACCATCCGCTCTAAATGTAGCAGTCAAGTAGTATTTATCTTCTTGGTTCAATTGGAAACGACCAAAATAAGATTGTAATTCAGTACTTGGAGAAACAAAAGTGCTAGGAGGATTCATTGTCAATGCATTTGCCATTGTATTCGTGTAAGGCAATGTCAATTTGTTTGCATCTAAGTTGGTATTGAAACCAGTACCAGAGAAGCCATTGTTTGAATAATCAGATTTCCAATATTCAAAACCTGCTAAAGCCTCTAAGTTTAATTTAGAAGTAATGTCCTTCTTATAGTTCATTGTATGTGTAACTGTTTGAGAAGTTAACAACGCATTTGAAATAGAAGCAGAACCTACACCAGAGATACCACTAAAGCCTGGCATGAAACCATAAACGTTAGTAGCTCTTGCACCATTAGAGCTGTTTAATGCATATAATAAACGGTACTCTAAATTATCGTTGATCTTATAAGCAGCACGGATATTCGCTAAAACAGAATTCACACCAACTTGGTCATTAGTAGCTTTTAACATTGCTAATGGGTTTCCAGATCCGTTATTAGGGTAAACAAAGTTACCACTTGCATCTGTTAATTTTTGAGTTGGGTTCCATTGTAAAATAGAACTGATGATGTTACCAGTAGAACCAGCGTTATTAGAGAATGGAATTACATTTTCATTCGTATGTCCATAAGTTAAGCCAAAGCCTAAAGTCAAACGCTTGTCTAAGAATCGGTATTGACCACCAAAGTTAGCTACATATTTATCTAATGTAGAACCTTTGATTGTACCATTGATTGTAGAACCATTGAAAGAAGCACGGAACTTACCATTGTCATTACCACCACTTAATGCTAAGTTGTAGTTTTGAGAAAGGTTGTTGTTCATTAATTCTTTCATTGCATTTACATCAGAACCGAAGTTTTGACCCGCAACATTGTATTTAGCCAAACCTTTAATGAAAGTTGGCGCATCTAATACTTCATAGTCTTTCATTAAACCAGCATTCATACTTAAGCTAGTACCGAATTCTAATTTAGTCCCAGCTGAAGCACCAGACTTAGTGGTAATAACGATCACCCCATTTGCACCACGAGAACCGTAGATAGCAGCAGAAGACGCATCTTTTAATACGTCCACACTTTGGATGTCGTTAGGATTGATAAAGTTTAAAGGGTTTGCATCTGGAGAAGAACCAAATCCTGTTCCAGCACTTGGTCTTGCAGATCTGCCATCTAAAGGCACACCATCAATTACATACAAAGGATTAGAGTTTGCACGAACAGAGTTATTACCTCTGATCTTAACAGTAGTAGCAGCACCTGGTTGACCAGAAGCACTAGTGATGTCCAAACCTGCAACCTTATTTTGTAATAATTGGTCAGGAGAAGTGATTACCCCTTGGTTGAAGTCTTTCGCTTGAACTGAAGAAACAGCACCAGTCACGTCTTTTTTACGTGCAGTACCGTATCCAATTACAACAACTTCATCAAGTTGATCGCTGGATTCAGTAAGAGAAACTTTTAATTCCCCACCAGTAATTGTTACTTGCTTTGAAGCGTAACCTACTGAAGAGATAAATAAAGTCGTAACAGAGGAAGGAACTGTTAATTTAAAAGAACCGTCTGCAGCTGTTCTTGTACCTATTGTAGTCCCTTGACCAACAACAGATGCAGCAACAATTGCTGAACCGTCTTTTGAATCTGTAACCTTACCTGTAACTGTTTTGTTCTGAGCTTGCGCGTTTAATACAAACAAGCTTAGAAGAAGTCCTATAAAAGAGGACTTGACAATTTTGAAATTCATAATTGGCAGTTTATTGGTTTATTAAGCACATACAAAATACACATTTTTGATATTCGGCGTACTGATTGTTAAATTATTTTTAACTTTTTTTAACATTATCAAAGACTTGAAAATTTTATCGAATAATGAATTAACTTTTTATGAAAA